>CADBNJ010000250.1 GCA_902795955.1 Oscillospiraceae bacterium | reverse complement strand
TACAATGTAATCAGGATATTCAGTGAAGAGGTGGATAGATATGAGATACACGCAGAAAACTACGGCTTTGATTCTTGCAGCAACAATGATCCTGTCAGGGTGCAGTAAGGCAGATACGCATATATCAACATCATATGCAAGTAATGTGACTGAGGTTACGGAAGAGACGGGAGAACAGGTTAAGGAACCGTATTACACTTCCGTGCTTATAACAATACCCCAAGAGACTGCTTGGCTCCATCCTTTTCAATGCGGTGAAGATGCCGGTATCGTTTGCGGTAATTGGGGTAAGGTGATAGATGAGAAGACAGGTGAGAGGGAGAACAGCACATACAATCTCTACATTTGCGGTTATGACGGAACGATTAAGTCGCAGTGCAGGTTAGAGAATGATGATGATAACGGTATCGTTAGTTGTGCGGATCTTGGCAACGGGACGTTTGTCGTGTCAACTTGCTTTAGAGAGTTTCTAATCTACGATTATGACGGAAAGATCATCAGGCGCGGTGATAAACTGAAAGATAATGTCCATGCAGGAATATGTAATTATGACGGCGGATTTGCCGTAGTTACCACTGATTCTGTGAAGAAGTTCGATACAGACGGCAATCTGATCGACAGCGTGGATATCGGGAATTACGACAATTATTATATCCAGGGCCTTTTCGAGCAGGATGGTGAATTGTATGCTTTTGGTGATAATAATGATTATTGCGGATTCTTCAGGATCGATTTCAATATGGGGACCGTTGAGGAATGCTTCGCGGTAAAGGATATACAAAATGATATTTACCCGGGATATTTACCGAATTTCGATACGGATTACTTTTATCAGAATACATTTTATTGTGCTGAATTGGGTCCTGCGATCGTCAAGGTCGATTTGAAGGAACAGAAGTACCGTGTGCTCGCGCATATGGATCATGTCTTTGTAGTTCCGCCTTCGGATTGTGAATATGATTGCCCCGATCTTGCAGTGCTCGATGATACGCATTTTATGAATTACCGCACAAGTATCTCATCCCCGGATCCGAATGAATGTGGTCCGCTTGCCTTTACCGAAGTGGCCCTTGTATCACGCAATGATGATCTTGATATGGATAACAGGGAAGAGATACTGATACAGGGAGCAGGAGTTACTTCCGATACGACGTTGGGCACAGCGGCATACTATTACAATATGGGACAGGATAAGTATTTTGTGCGTTTGGAGGATCTGAGCGGCAAGTTAGATTACACAAGCGTTGATGCGATGAAGAGATCTACACTTAGTATAATGTCAGGATATATGAACGGGAATACACCGGATATTTTCTACGGAAACACTTTCGATTATATCTATTTCGGGGAGAATGGCCTTGCAGCTGATATGAGCCCATATGTTGACACTTCTTGCATTGATCCGCACATCCTGGAACTGATGACAGGTGAGGACGGTAAGATATATCAGATCTTTACCAGTTATGGACTGAACGGATACTGGGGCAAAGAAAAGCTGTACGGCAATTGCACCGATCTGTCTTCGATGCCATCTCTCAAGAACGGACAGCGAAGATTCGCGGAGGTTTATACGGTTGACCTTCTGTACGACATACTCGGTTCGGATCTCAGGACTATGTACAAGTCCGGCAACCTTACTTACGGAAACATTCTGCAAGACGTCAGATCAGCTGTTGAGAACGGCAGGCAAAAAACGAACGATCCGGAAGATTATGTGTTCAGCTCCAGAGAAGATGTGGGTAAGGATGTGATATCGCTTTACAAGACCGTAGTCTCAAATGCATCCGTTTACTATGAACTCTCGTTGGATTATAAAGACACGCCTTCGTTCATAGGATATCCTTCGGCTCAGGGTTCATCGTATCAGATCGTTCCTCACAGCCTCATTGCGCTGTCTGCATCTGCAAGAAATCCCAAGGCTTGCGGCGAATTTATATCGTATGTCATGTCTGAAGAGAACCAGAGACGTGCAGCTTCTTCAGGGTCATTTCCCGTTAACGGGAAGATACTTCAGGAATACCTTGATATCATGCAGGATCCTGACAGTGCATCACCGGAGTTGAAGCAGAGATATGCTACGGCCTTTTGTCATGACTATAGCGACAGTGCTCCTTCTGACAATATTGTCAAGTTCCCCGCAGGGCTTGCCGATTCCCTGATGGAGCAGATAAAGAAGGCGGACTATATTGAGGTGTACGACTGGGGTGTGTATAAGATCATTAGTGACGAGATCGATTCATATTATAATCAGTCCATGAGCGTCGAAGATATCGCTAAGAACCTGGAATCGAGACTTAAAGTGTATGCTGCGGAGAATTTTGGGTAAGGAGTATTATCAGCACCGGATCAACCACCAGAGCAGAGATTTAAAAATTCGCTGCAATGTGCCATTTTGCACCTTCAATAGCGAATGGTGTAGCGAAAAACTCTATCTACAGCATTTAAAGATAACAGGATAGAGAACTGTCATTTCTATGCGGAAAGCTGTCGGCCGCCAAACTTCTACTCTATCTCTCTTTGTATAACATCAGTTACTTCGCTCAGGCTCATGTCTTTCTCGCTTGCGATCGCGGAGATGTCGTCGTATTCCGGCTTGTTCTTGCAGACTCCATAACCAACAGATCTCTTGATCCTGACACTGCCGAGGCTCGTACCGACTGTCTCGATGGAACGGTCTAAGATGTGCCTGGTGTAGCCGCGCTCGCGGATGCCGATGGTCGATGTGTGCTTGAAGAAAGCAGTGAGGACGCTGTCCCTGGCTTTGACCGGACAGATGGCGGTGATGAGCGTGCCGGGGCGGGACTTTTTCATCGTGACGGGGGTGGTGAATACCTCGACTGCGCCGGCTTTGTAGATCATCTCCATGGCGTAGCTGATCTGCTCGGCGGTCATGTCATCGATGTTGGCTGCGAGCTCTACGACGTAGTCTGCTGCCCTGGGGTCGACGGATTCGCCGATGAAGGCGCGGACAAAGTTGCCGTTCTTAAAGTCTTTGGTGCCCATTCCGTAGCCGGATGCTGTTACTGTCATGGCGGGGAGGTTACCATACTCATCGGCAAAATGCTTTATCAATGCCGCGCCTGTCGGCGTCAGGCGTTCGCCTTCCTCATCGCCTCCGAAGACCGGAAGACCTTCGATAATATGCGCTGTTGCAGGAGCGGGGACGGGTAGTACACCGTGTGCACAGTGTACATGTCCGAATCCGGTGCAGAGTCTCGAGGATACGATCCGATCCGGCGTGATATCCTCAATTAGCTTGCATACTGCCACGATATCTGCGATGGCGTCCTTGGTTCCGACTTCATGGAAATGAATGTCGGTGACCGGGACACCGTGCGCTTTACTCTCTGCTTCTGCAATGAGCTTATATACTTCAACGGCATCACTCTTTACCTTGTCAGATACATTGAGATGGCTGATGATGTGTTCGATGTCGTGCATCGAGCTGTGGTGATGATGGTGTTGATGTTCATGATGATGTTGATGTTCATGATGATGGCTGTGAAGTTCATCTTCGTTTGTATCTCCAACCCTTACATTCATGTGAAGGCCTGCGATTCCGGCACTTGTTCTGCGGTCTGTCTCGTAGACCACTCCGGGGATGCCGATCGAATTGAGTTCACTGACCTTGAGTTCTGTATCATCAAACAGTCCGAGAAGGGAAGAAGTGAGCATATCGCCTGCGGCACCCATGCCTGCATCAATGTATAATATCTTCATGAACGAACCTCCATATGATTTATCATGCTTGCCGAATAACCGGCTCCGAATCCGTTATCTATATTGACCACGGTAACCCCCGATGCGCAGGAATTGAGCATCGACAGAAGAGCTGATATGCCCTGATACGAAGCACCGTATCCGACGCTCGTGGGAACGGCGATAACCGGGCAGTCGGCAAGCCCTCCGATGACGCTTGCCAGAGCCCCTTCCATGCCTGCGATGGCAATTATAACGGAAGCATTCATTATCTCATCCATGTGGGACAGGAGACGGTGAAGTCCTGCAACGCCGACGTCGTAAAGCCTTACGACTTTGTTGCCGAGGAATTCTGCAGTAAGTGCAGCTTCTTCCGCTACAGGGATATCGCTTGTTCCTCCGGTGGCTACGACGATCGTACCAAGCCCGCTGACTTGAGGAAAGGTCCCGACAATGCCGATCTTCGCATCTTCATGGTAGTCGAGAGTCACACCGGCGCCTACATACGAAGCGGCTTCCACGCTCATTCTTGTGATGAGGATATTCTCCTGACCTGCATCTGTCATCTTCTTAACGATGCCGAGGATCTGCTCAGGCGTCTTTCCGGCGCCGTATATTACTTCTGATGCGCCCTGGCGGATCTTCCGGTGCATATCGACCTTGGCGTACCCCAGTTCTTCGAACGGGGCTTTCTTCAATTCCAAAACGGCGTCATCGATCGAGATGACGCCGGATTTAACATTCTCAAGTAATTGTCTGATGCCGTTGTTCATTAGGTGTTTGCTTTACCTGCGAGCTTTGCTCTGATGACGCCTTTGGGATCCTTAATTAGCAGGATAATGACCCAGATAACAAGACCGAAAGCAACGGCTGATAATCCGAGGAATGCGTCATTTATCATATCCTTAACTGCCGGGGCAAAATAATCTGCACCAAGTTCACTATACTCATAAATTGCATCAACCAGCCACATAAGTGAGGCACCCCAGTACATGTAGCACAGGGCTGAAATCTTCATATTGTCTTCGGGTGCATTCCTGTACCAGACAACAGTCGATACGACAGCAGCTATAACTGTAATAAGTAGTGTCATCTGCCTGATACCTCCGTAGACTTCCCGGCTTTCTTTGCCATGCTGTGCGTGACGGCAACGCCGACGCCCCACACTGCGGTGATAAGCAGAGCCATCGTAACACCTACCGTTGCCATCTCGTGGAACATCTCAGCTCTGTCAGCCGCATTAACCGCGTTTGTAAGGAAAGGGAACACGGGGATGATCTCTCCGTGCCATGCATGCTCGAAAGCGAGCAATGCGGAGCCGCCCCAAAGAGTATTTGTGAGCCACTTGGTCTTCTTAATGAATCCGTCTGCAGGAACGCCCTTTGCCTCCGCTATCTTGGTAACAACCGTAACTACTGCAGCCTCTGCTGCGGGAACGAGAAAACAAGCCATAAACCGTCCTCCTGAATGTATCTGATCTATACTGATTATCACACATGGATAATAATAAATCAAACGATTAGCAATATTGATTTTTAACTTAATTTGACTTATCATAGCCGAATATGAGTGAACAGATACGCGAGAATAAAATGGGCGTGATGCCCGTGAAGCGTCTTATCGTCTCGATGTCGCTGCCAATGATGATATCTATGCTGGTTCAGGCGTTCTATAACGTCACGGACAGTTATTTCGTCGCGCAGATTTCCGAAGACGCGATGACTGCCGTAACGCTAGCTTTCCCGATGCAGAACCTTATGATCGCCGTGGCAACGGGCACGGGAGTAGGCATTAATGCGCTGTTGTCCAAGTCGCTGGGTGCCGGTGATAATAAAAGCGCCAACAAAGCGGCGAACACCGGACTCTTCCTGAACATATTCAACTACCTGCTGTTTTTGGCGATCGGCATGTTCGCCACCGTACCTTTTGTCAATTCGCAGACCGACAGTGCGCTGATAGCGGGATATGCCTCTGATTATCTGCGCGTCGTGTGTATGGGATCCTGCTTCCTTTTCTCGCAGATAGTGCTCGAGAGACTGCTTCAGTCGACGGGCAGGACAGTGTACAGCATGATATCGCAGATAACTGGCGCAGTCGTCAATATCGCCCTTGACCCGGTCATGATCTTCGGTCTCTTCGGATGTCCTGCAATGGGCGTCATGGGTGCAGGCATTGCAACATGCATCGGTCAGCTGTGCGCTTCGGTATGCGGCATCATCCTTAATATCAGGTTCAATTATGAGATCAAGCTGTCATTCCGTGAGATCTTCCATCCGGAGGGACGTATCGTGAAGCAGATCTATGCCGTCGGCGTGCCGACGATCCTCATGGTGTCGGTGGGATCGCTTATGACATATCTCATGAACATCATCCTGGGGTTCTTCTCGTCCACGGCACAGGCTGTGTTTGGTGTCTATTTCAAGATACAGAGCTTCTTCTTCATGCCTGTGTTCGGACTGAATAACGGGCTTATCCCGGTGCTTGCGTACAATCTGGGAGCGGCACGTAAGAAGCGGATTAACGAGGCAATGAGATTTGCAGTGGTTCTTGCAGTCATAATCATGTGCGTGGGAACTCTTGTTCTCGAGGTTGTGCCTGCGCAGATCCTGAGCATCTTTAAGGCATCCGGCACGATGCTCGGCATCGGTGTTCCTGCTATGAGGATCATCGGACTGCATTTCCCTTTGGCTGCCTTTGCGATCACACTTGGTTCGGAATTCCAGGCATTCTCAAGAAGTGTTTATTCTCTTATCGTATCGCTGGGCAGGCAGGTTGTTATCCTCATACCCGTTGCCTGGCTTCTGTCGCTCACCGGCAACGTGGACAATGTGTGGTGGAGCTTTCCGATCGCTGAGGTAGTGTCACTGATACTGACAGTCGTGCTGTTCCTTAAGGTTAAGAGGGATATAGTCGATAAGATAAAGAATTGAGCATATTCATATGCAGATGAACTGTGTATCCCAGTTGAGCAGGTGCGGTCTGTGACGCATGTATATTTTGTAGTCGGGTCTGATGCCTGATATGAGGAGCGGCAGGTCGTATATGTCTTCGCTCCTGTGGTAGCAGGCGACGTGCAGTACGGGTTTGTATTCTGCTATTGTCCAGGCTGAACCGTTAATCGCTTTGTGTTCATTGCCTTCAACATCATATTTGATCAGGTGGGCGGGTTTGCCGTTGAGGATGCTGTCAACAGTGACCGAATCGATCACTGCACCTTCGTCCTGCTCGTGAACCCCGCGCCCTTTGCCCAGGTTGATATGAGCCGTTCCGGGCGTGTCGGATATAAGTGCATTGATGAGTACCGCATCAGTCACGTTCTCACGCAGCTTGCGGAAGTTCTTGGCATCCGGCTCGACGGCAGTTACGGATGTGATGGAAGGGAAGATGCGTCTGTATTCGGCCACCGTATCGCCTGTATAAGCACCGAGGTCGATATATGCCGCATTGTCCCTCAGCTCCGTCAGCATGAACTCCTCTTCAGCCGGGACGGCACACTCCTCAAGATACCTGATGTCTCCCGACAGGAAGTAAGATATGGTGTTGTCAAATGTTTGCCGCGACAGTTCATCTGCCATCAGCATGCGTGCCTTGCCGAGTTCCTGCTTATGCTCACGATAATACGCCATGTCGAAAAGCTCATTCCCGTAAACCGGCACTGCAGGTGCATAGAGTTCATTCTCCTCCGCGATCCGGTGGACAAAGGCGACTACCTCAGGCAGTGAGGAACCGAAGCAGAGCAGTACGATCATGCTGCCTAGACGTGCCTTAACGTCCTCATAAGATTCGACCTTGTGACCGTGGAAAGTCCTGCTCCTGACAAATCCGGGACTTGCGAAGATGCCCTGAACCTTGTCCCACGTTCCGTCCTTCTGAAGTTCGGCAATGATCTTATCGGCACCATTGCCGGTGCCGTATAAAGCAATCGGTTTATCAGTCTCTTTCAGATAAGTCCATAGATCACGCATACCAATAGTTTACCATAAAGCTGTGCTTCAGATTAAAGGCCGCCCCCATAAGGAGCGGCCCAAGCCCAAGAATATGAATAAGAGAATTATCCATCTGTTTTATTTGCTGACCTCAGTCAATCAGTCTGTTATCAATACTTTGTCCTGAGATCCTGAATGTATGCCTGCCATATCTTGTTCTGTGCATCTGTGCTTCTTCTTGTTGTGAACTGGCTCATGTCAAGACCTGTAGTGTCTATCATCTCGCCGCTTCTGTTTGTTACGTAGTTAACGTAAGCGTTGAAGTTTGCCGTCTTCTTGCCGTTGTCACCGATGAGACCGACTGCATCGAATGTATCTCTGCTTGATGCCCAGCCCGTGCCGCTGTCGAATCTGTGTGTGATGACTGTATTGAAGTTGCCGTTAACGTCGACGCAGACGTTGGGAACTATCTGATATGTGCCGTCGGATGTCTTGTTGATTCCGATGTAGATTACTTTGTTGGGGTTGTTGAGGAAGTCGCTGTCCATGATCGTTCTGACGTTGCATCCGGGAGTTGCTGCGGCGCCTGCCTCATCGAGGGATGCCTTGATCATGTTCTGACCGTCTCTGCACTCCATCCACTTACCTTCGCCGTTTGCCAGTGCCACATTACCTGTTGCGGGGCAGTATGTGAAGTATCTTGCACCTGTGTAGCCGCCTGCATCGTAGAGAGCCTTCGCATCTACTTCGCCCTGTGCGAGAAGTTCAGGAAAATTCTCTGTGCCGGGGAGGAAAGCTACATTGTGCTGCTTAGCGTAGTTGGAGAGTGTGTCGGCGCAGGACTTGATGGCTGCGTCTCTGGGAGACTCGGGATTCTGCTCCTCGGGTGTCTCAGCCTGTGCGGGAGTATCTGCTGCGTCTGAAAGGTTATTGGCGATACCGCCGGACATCGTCTTGCTGACCTGTCTTTCAGTCGAAATCTTATTGCCGCTGTTAGCTGTATCAGCCGTGACATCGGCAGTACCTGTATCAGCAGGAGAACCTGCGGCTGCCGAATGACCCTCGTCATCACCGAAAACCTCGTTGTCGATCTGATCGAGCTTCCTGTAGTTAAGATTAACAATAGCTGCTGCCTTCTTTGTATTATTGATATGATCCGTTACACCTACTACCGTTACAGAGCAGAGGATCAGAATGATGGCAACAGTACATACGATCTCCACGAGTGAGAAGCCTCGCTTGGATTCCAAATATATACGCTTCATTGTCACATCCCCCTATTCATAAGATTTTCTTGGCGCTTGTTTATGATTTAATTTTAGTGTTTAATTGTGAACAGAAATATCTCTATCACTGTGATTCTATTTCCAAATTGAAATCGAATTGTGAAATAAATGTGAATTGGGTACGCAATCGTGCAAAAAAATGTTGTATTTTACGGTAAAACATACACGTATGTGTATGAACGCAAGAGAGTGAAGAACATAAATCTGAGGATCAGGTCTGACGGGTCGATATATGTGTCAGCGCCCAAATATGTAAGTAATAAAGCAGTTGAGGACTTTCTCGATAAGAAGAAGGACTTTATTATAAACGCGATTTTAAAAACAGGTGAACGGCGTGTAAACAGCATGAGGTCAAATCGTCTTGAATGTGGTGGAAATGTGACGATTGCCGGCAAAAGGTACGAAGTGGTGATCCGGAATTCCGGATTTAATGATGTGTTTCTGAGAGACAGATATCTTTTTATATATGTCAAAAATGTTGACGACAGTGATCTGATAACTAAGGTATATAATAAATGGAGATGTGAACAACTCAGGCTGAAGGTCCTTACGATGTGCGGTGAGATATGTCCGGAATTTGTCAAGCTCGGTGCCAAGGCCCCGTCCGTGATCAAGTTCAGGACTATGAAGACCAGGTGGGGATCATGCAAGCCGAAGGAGGGCGTGATCACATTTAACTACAACCTTTTCGAGGTGCCGGAGGAGTGCATGCGCTATGTGGTGATCCACGAGTTTGCGCATCTTATCGTGCCGGATCATTCGGAGAGGTTCTACAGATATGTTGCACTGTTCATGCCGGACTGGCGCGAGAAAAGGAGAATGCTGAATGAATACTGAAGACATCAAGCAGAAAGCTGACGCCAAGATAGATCAATGGGAACGTAAGCTCCTCGACCTAAGCCTTCGTAATAACCTTCTCAACATGAAGATCAAAGGGAATATGATACCCCTGTTTACTCATTCACCTGCAATTCTCGAGGATAAACTGGCCGAGAGCATCGATTATTCCATCAAGCCGAGGAGCGGCGGGGATAAGAAGGAGCAGGAGGAAGTTCCCGCGCCCGGAGAGACTCCCTCGGCAGAAGCGGCTCCCGCAGCTGAGGAGACTCCCACGCCCGCAGAGGCTCCGGTTCCCGAAGAGGCCGCTGCCGCCGAAGAGAATAAGAAACAGACGATTCCCGTCAAAGAATATGACCTTGAGAACATATCGGATATTACGGGGTTTGATAAACTGATAACTGACAGCTTTGAGAAGAAGATATTATACTCATCACTGACAAGATCAGACCTTGATACCTCGATCAAGAAGCTGTACAGATCTGCGAAGACTGCACTTGAAGAGAACGGTGCTAATACTTTGTATATCGCACTCGGCGTCATGAAGTGGTTTGATAAGGACGGTTCAGCGCCCCATTACGCTCCGCTCGTCCTCATACCTGTCGATCTGGTGCGCAAGTCCATAATCCTTGGTTATGTCATCAGAAGACGCGATGAGGAGCCGATCATCAATATAACTCTGCTCGAGAAGCTCAAGCAGGATTTCGGGATCAAGTCGGATCCCAAGGAGATAATGGCCACTGATGATTCCGGCATTGATATCAATAAAGTCTTTGAGAATTTCCGGGTACTCATGACGGGGCAGGAGAACTGGGAGATATATAATTCCTGTGTTATCGGAATGTTCTCTTTCACTAATTTCGTGATGTGGAACGACCTGCATGTCAGGCGCAATGAGATAGGTGAGAATAAGATAGTCAAGAGCCTGCTCGAGGGCAAACTCGCCTGGGATGCCAAGGACATGAAGGTGCCTGATAAGCTTGATGAATCAACATGTCTTCTGCCGATAACGGCTGACAGCTCCCAGCTTTATGCGATCCAGTGTGCAACGCGCGGTGAGAGCTTTGTGCTTCACGGTCCTCCCGGAACAGGCAAGTCGCAGACGATCACATCCATGATCGCAGACATGCTCGCCAACGGCAAGAAAGTGCTGTTCGCGGCAGAGAAGAAAGCTGCTCTGGATGTTGTCTATAACAGACTGGATAAGATAGGTCTCGGACCCTTCTGTCTGGAACTTCACTCGAACAAAGCAAAGAAGAGTGCCTTCCTGACAAAGCTCAAGGAGGCGGTAGAACTCAACGCCAGATCAGGAACAGGCGATTATCAGGCAAAACTCGACGAACTTGCCGGAAGAAGGCATGAACTCGATGCTTATTGTGCGGCGCTTCATGCGCAGCAGAAATGCGGAATGTCGTTATATGAACTGATCAATCTCTATGCGGCAAATGATAAGGCTCCCGATATTGACAGATTCGATGACAGATTTATCGAAGTCGTCAATGCAGATACATACAGGAAATGTGAGACGGACCTCGAAGGCGTATTGTCCGCCGGGCGCGCGATGACCGATATAACGGCATTGTCGCGGGTTAGAGCAGACGAGTATTCGCAATCACTCAAGTCAAAGCTCCCGGACGATGCCAGGGCGCTTAAAAATGCTGCGCAAGTTCTGGAAGAGTCTTACGGCAAGGCACGTTCGACGATCAGCGGATCCGGTATCGCGATACCAGGATTGGACGGCGGTGACTTTGCATCGGTGAGGAGGGTTAAGGACATCGTATCTGCGATAGCCGATACTTTCGCGCTGCCCGCCAAGCTGTGCGCGGCTGAAGATTATGAGGCAGTGCTGCGCAATGCCGAGTCATACAGAGCCGAGACTGCAAAAGCCGCCGCAGGTAATGCTTCTGTCAGTGAGTTCTATAAGCCGGAGATCTACGGTCTTGATATACAGGCACTCGTCAACGAATACCGGGAGGCATCGAATAAGACCCTGTTCAAATCAATGGCGCAGGCGAAAGTCTACAAAAAGATGGAACCTTACCGTGTTCACGGCTCGAGGGACGAGCAGTTCGGAGAGCATCTCGCCATGATCGCTGATGTGCTCTCGGTAAGACAGAACTGCGACAGGATCTATAATGAATCCCTCGCATCTTATCTTGACAGGGCAGTGCTTGATGACGGTCAGAGATATGGTCAGTTAATGGCGGCTGTTCAGTCTTCCTTCGCAAAGCTTGACGGCTATGACAGGACGATGGCGCTCCGCAGGACATTTGCGGCCAATCCCGTTTATTCGGATGTGTGGAATACATTCATGAACGCGTTCGGAAACTTCGACGAAGCTCATTCCGTCATCGAAGAAGACATCAACATCAAGGCGGTTCACGATGACGAGACATTCGCGGGACAATATGATCTTTGCGATGATCTCATCAATAATATCGAGAATCTGAGAGACCGGATCATGTTTAACAAGGCCGCGTCTGATGCAAGAGCTGACGGGCTTATCAATGTTGTAAATGCTTATTCGTCAGGTGCGCTGGCGGACTGTGACGTGGTACCCGCATTCCGCAAGGCGTATGCGAAGCTTCTCATTACAGATACGATCGATAAGGATGATGCTCTGCGCAACTTCAGCGGCAAGATCTTCGAAGAGCGCGTTGAGCAGTTCAGGAAGCTCAATGACGAGTTTACGGCCCTGACACGCCAGGAGATATACCTGAGAGTTGCCTCATCCATTCCCGATCTCGCCAGGGAAGCCCAGAAAGGTTCGGCGCTTGGTATCCTCCAGCATGCCATCAGAAGCGGAGGAAGGGGCGTGTCTATCAGGACATTGTTCACGCAGGCAAAGGATCTCATCATGAAGCTTTGCCCGTGCCTTCTCATGAGCCCCATATCGGTTGCCCAGTACCTCGAACCCGGCGTGCTGAAGGTTGATGCGGTTATATTCGACGAGGCGAGCCAGCTGCCTACTTGTAAAGCTGTAGGCGTCATCGCGCGCGCCGAGAATGCGATAATCGTAGGCGACCCAAATCAGATGCCTCCGACGTCCTTCTTCCAGTCGCAGAATTACGATGAGGAGAATTACGAGATCGAGGATCTCGAGAGCATCCTTGACGATTGTCTGGCGCTGTCGATGCCGGGCACGCACCTCCTGTGGCACTACAGGAGCAAGCACGAAAGCCTGATCACTTTCAGCAACCGCGCTTTCTACGACAACCGTCTCTACACATTCCCGTCGAGCAACGACCTTGACCGCAAGGTATCATTTGTCAAGTGTGAAGGTACATTTGACCGCGGCAGGACAAGGACGAACACCGTTGAAGCAGAGCGCGTCGTTGAAGAGATAATACGACGGGTCAAGGATAATCCCAACAGGAGCCTCGGTGTTGTCACGTTCAACATCTCGCAGCAGGATAAGATCGACGATCTGCTGAGCGAAGCCTGCAGACGCGATCCCGCGCTTGAAGAGGCTCTTTACGGCAGCGATGAACCGCTGTTCATCAAGAACCTCGAGAATGTCCAGGGCGATGAGCGCGACGTGATCCTCTTCTCCGTGGGGTATGGTACCGATGAGGAAGGCAAGACGTATATGAATTTCGGGCCGCTCAGTCAGGATGGCGGGTGGAGAAGGCTCAACGTAGCGGTGACGCGTTCAAGGTATGAGATGGTCGTTTTCTCATCGCTTGAGCCCGAACAGATCAAAGTGACATCTGATACTGCAAGGGGAGTCGCCGCATTCAGGAGTTTCCTCGAGTATGCGCAGGGCAGGCCCGTGTGGGAGAATCTCGCATCAACGGCACCCTCGGAGGCTCCTGTTATCGACAGGTTCGACAAGATTTCCGGTGTCGCGGATGATATCTGTGATGCGCTCGGTGAAGCGGGATATAAAACAGTGAAGAACGTTGGCAGTTCCGAATACAAGATCGATATCGGCGTGGTGGATCCCCGTAATGAGAACGAGTACTGTCTCGGCATCCTCCTCGACGGCAAATTCTACCTCGGGAACAAGACGACGAGCGGAAGAGAGATATATCAGATGAACGTCCTTACGGGTCTCGGCTGGAAGCTGATGCGCGTGTGGACGGTTGACTGGTGGGAGAACAGGAACCGCGTCATAGAAGGAGTGCTGAATAAGCTCGCTGAAGTGACGAAGGAAGAAGAGGAAGTGCCCGTGGAAACGGGAGTGCCTGAGGAAGCAGGTGAGCCTGAAGCAGCAGGAATTAACGAAGAAACGGGAGTGACTGAAGAAGTAGGGATGACCGGGGAAGCTGCCGGGAAAACAGTGGCAGAGGATGAAGGCGTGACAGTTCCTGAGGCGATGACGGAAGCTGGAGTAATGACCGTAGCTGAAGACGTAGATTCCGGAGCCGGATCTTCCGGGGAGACGTCTGAAGTTCCAACCGAGGAGGCGGATCCGGCATCAAAAAAAGC
>CADBNJ010000249.1 GCA_902795955.1 Oscillospiraceae bacterium | reverse complement strand
GTCTGCATGGTAATGTGCGTCACGGCGTTCATCTATTGTTACGTCCGCAAGCGTGATGTGTCTCATAACATCATATTACTGCAGACGATACCTTTCGTGGTGTCGTGTTCGGGATTCCTGGGAGGACGCGCTTTGTTCGGCAATCTGGAGCTCATGCCGGTGTGTTATGTTGCCGCACAGGTGATATACATCCTGATATCTTATAAGCTGGGACTTTACGATATCAACGATTCGGGTATAGATTCGCTCGTTATGAAGGGTGACACCGGATTCATATCATTCGATTTCAAGTTGAGGTATCTGGGGTGCAATGAGACGGCGCAGAAGTTCTTCCCGCATGTGAATGAGCTGCGCGTGGACAAGCCGATCACCTCCAATCCGTATATGTCTGAGACGGCGGTCAGGTGGATCGGAGAATTCAGGAAGAATGAGTCTGATAATGAGTTCCATTACGAGATCGGCGACACAAATTACCAGGTTAACATCAATTATCTCTTTGACGGGAGAAGGAGGCGCGGATACCAGTTCTTTATCACTGATGATACGGCCGACCAGCAGTATATCAGCCTTCTTAACAAGTATAATTCCGCTCTCAACGACGAAGTCAATCTGAAGACACAGCACATAGTCGCGATGCACGATAACCTGATCATGGGAATGGCAACCATGGTTGAGAGCCGCGACAATTCCACGGGCGGTCACATCAAGCGCACAAGTATGGGTGTAAGGATACTGATCGATGAGATGCGCAAGGATGAGGATCTGGATTTGAACGATGAGTTCTGCCGCGATGTTATCAAGGCAGCGCCGATGCACGACCTCGGCAAGATCGCGGTCGATGACGGGATACTGCGTAAGCCCGGCAGGTTCACGGATGAGGAATTCGCCAAGATGAAGGAGCATGCCGCGGAAGGTGCGAGGATAGTTCACTCCATTCTCGAGAGCACTGATGATGAGTCGTTCAAGGTTGTCGCGGAGAATGTCGCGCATTATCACCACGAGAGGTGGGACGGCTCCGGTTATCCTGATGGTCTCAAGGGTGAGCAGATCCCCCTCGAAGCGAGGATCATGGCTATCGCCGACGTGTACGATGCTCTGGTCAGCAAGCGTGTTTACAAGGACAAGATGTCCTTTGAGAAAGCTGATTCCATAATCATGGAAGGCATGGGCAAACACTTTGATAAGAGCCTTGAGAAGTACTATGTAGCTGCAAGGCCCAAACTCGAGAAATACTATTCCGAGATCGACTGTTGAGAGGTTTTTATGAGCAAGACAAGGATTCTTTGTTACGGCGATTCACTTACCTGGGGATACGACCCGGTAACATATGAGAGATTTGACGAGGAGACGAGGTGGACGGGCGTGCTCGGCAGTCTCGCCGGCCCCGGAGCCGTGATAATCGAGGAGGGGCAGAACGGCAGGACGATCGCCACCGATGACCCCACGAAAGGCTGGAAGAACGGACTTAACTATGTCATCCCCTGTGTTGAGAGTCATAAGCCTCTTGACATCATGATAATCATGCTCGGATCCAACGACCTGAAGAGCAAGTTCCATTACACTGCAGGCGACATCGCTGACGAGATGAAGCTCATGCTCGAGAGCGTGCTGTCTTACAACAGGTTCAGGATGGGTGACAGGATGAAGATCCTGCTCGTCGCACCGCCGCGCATCACAAGCGGTATCGTGAATTCGAAGTTTGCCGACAAGTTCGATAATACCGCGGCCGAGATCGCCAAGGGACTTGCACCTGCGTACAAAGCTCTTGCGGATTCGTACAATGTCATGTTCATGGACGCTGCCGACTATGTTGAAGTGAGCAGGGAAGACTCACTTCATCTGGACAGGGAAGGTCAGCGTAAACTCGGAGAAGCAATATATAAGTTCCTGACTGATAAAGACCTGTTGTGATATAATAGCTTCATAAGTTATTAATCCACGAGGTCCATATGGCTAAGAAACTCATCGCCGTTATTGACGTCGGTTCACTGACGGCACGACTTAAGATCTTTGAGATCAATACAAAAGGTGTTCCCAAGACAATAGAGACTGTCCGTAAGTTCACGACCATAGGTGCCAAGAGTGTTCACGGCATCATTCCCGCTGAGCAGGTCAATGAATTGTGCACCTGCCTGGATGCTTTCGATCTGAAGTGTAAGGAGTATAAAGTATCGCATGTCATCTGCGTTGCCACGAGCACGTTCAGGGATGCAGGCAACAGGGATGTCGTTCTCGAGCAGATCAGGGCGAGGACCGGGTTCAAGATCGAGATCCTCGACAAGTCGATGGAGTGCTATTATCAGAACCTTGCCGTAAGAGAGAGCTATCCTGACTTCGACAAGATGATAGCTGAAGGAACGATGCTCCTTGATATCGGATCGGGTTCGATGCAGGCGACGGTTTATGACAAGTCGGAATTCATCTTCAGCCAGAACATGGTCCTCGGATCATTAAGGATCTCAGGGATGCTGTCAACGCTGCAGAACAGAACGTCGCATTACGGTGACGTTCTTGAGGAATTCATCGCACAGGATCTCAATGATTATCATGCAGTAGAGCCCAAGGGCATTACATATAAGCATCTGATCGCTTTCTCGGGGGAGATGAGCTTCATCAGGAAGCTGGCTGGATTCGATCCCTTTGCCGAATGCTCCCTCACCAAAGAGCAGTTCATGAAGGTCTATCATTATCTTCTGAGAACAAGGCCGTCGGATCTCACGCTTAATGATTCGATCCCTGCGCATGTGGCTCCCTTGCTCCTTCCCGTGACCATGATCATCAAGGATATGCTGGAGTACACGGGTGTAGATCAGGTGTACCTGCCGCACGCGTCACTGTCTGACGGAGTCATGTTCAGCTACTGCCATGAGAAGTTCGGACTGCGTCTCATAATGAAGCCTTCGCAGGATCTCATATCCGGTGCGAGGAACCTGGCCAAGAGATACAGATGCGATAAGAAACACATTGAATTTGTTGAGTCCGCGGCGCTTCAGATCTTTGACTGCTGCCAGAAGATAGCAGGACTTGAGGGACGTGACAGACTGCTCCTGCAGCTCGCCGCGATCCTTCACGAGATAGGCAAGTTCGTCAAGGCCAAGGACCACAATGAGGCGGCATTCTCTCTGATAGAATATACGGACCTCATAGGACTCAAATCCGATGAACTTGATACGATCGCTTATGTCGTAAGGCTCTATCCGCAGGATTCGCCCTACGATAATTACTACTACCGCAATCTGCCGTCCCACAAGAAGGTAACGATATCCAAGCTGACAGCCATATTGAGGATCGCTGACAGCCTCGATGCTTCGCATACGGAGAAGATCAAGTCGATGTCGGTGGTGCTCCATCCCGACAGGCTTCATATATCGTGTGAGGCGAAGAGCGACATGTCTTTCGAGGAGTGGGCGTTTGAACACAGATGCGACCTCTTCGAGGACGTTATGGGAATCGGCACAAGACTTAGAGTAAGGAGACAGGTATAACCGTGGCTACAAAAAAAGATAAAAAGACAGACGCAAAGAAGACCGTATCCAAGAAGACGGCAAAGCCTGCAACGAAGAAGGTAACAGCCAAGAAGACTACTGCAAAGAAGCCTGCCGTTAAGAAGCCTGCGGCAAAGAAGGAGGCTGCTTCCGCTTCGGATGTTGTCACGTATGATTCGTTCCTGAGCGGCAATAACATGTTCTTCAACCGCGAGCTGTCGTGGCTGGAATTCAATGACAGGATCCTCCACGAGGCGCGGGACACCAAGAATCCGCTCCTGGAGAGGATCAAGTTCCTGGCGATCACATGTTCGAATCTTGATGAATTCTATATCGTAAGAGTTGCCTCTCTCCGCGACATGCAGAGCGTGAACTTCGCAGAGCGTGACATCGCAGG
>CADBNJ010000248.1 GCA_902795955.1 Oscillospiraceae bacterium | reverse complement strand
TTCTCAACACTCGAAGCAATATGCGATGCGCTGGACTGCCAGCCGGGCGATATACTGGAATACAGCAAGGAATAAGGGCCGGAATAACGGGCCGT
The DNA here is from genome assembly GCA_902795955.1 of Oscillospiraceae bacterium. Classification (GTDB taxonomy): domain Bacteria; phylum Bacillota; class Clostridia; order Saccharofermentanales; family Saccharofermentanaceae; genus Saccharofermentans. The sequence goes on along the minus strand of CADBNJ010000248.1, from coordinate 2,935 downwards.
CTCGTGGCGAATGAGGCGGCCCTTATTATTCTTTAGTCTGTCTCAGTCGAGCGACATTATATCCTTCTTCTCCTTCTTCAGTATCCTCTGGACAGCGAACTTGCCGGATATGACTGCGATTGGAAGTCCGCCGGGGCTCATTACCCACTGGCCTGCGATATAGAGATTGTCCACTCCCTTCACAACGCCCTTGAACCTCATCTGTTTGTTGCCTACTGTCGTGACGAATCCCATGTATGATCCGTGGTATGCGTTGCAGTATCTGTTGTATGTCAGAGGTGTCCAGCAGTCGAGGAGTTCGATCCTCCCCTCGAGTTCGGGAAATTCGGCGATTATCCTCTTTGTCAGTTCTGCTGCGAGCGCCTCCTTGGCGGCATCGTATTCCTCTTCGCTCAGTGACTCCCAGTATTCATAATCGGAATCTGACTGGACCACGTTAGCCTGCAGGACAGTCTTGCCCTCCGGCGCGAATGACTTATCATAGGTGTAGCTCTTGACCGACATTCTCGTGAATTCATTTGAACCGATCCTGAGGGGCTTGCACTCGAAGAAGATCGTGTCTTCCCCGGAGAAATCACTGTCGATGGCGTAGGCCACCTGGAAGCCGCTTGTTACCGGGTATGCACGGCGGTCAGCGTATGCTCTGTCCAGGGGCTTAGGCATATACGAGCGGTCGATCAGCTTTCCGAAAAGGAAGTTTGTATCAACAGCCGATATCACCTTATCAGCCCTTACGAGCTTACCGTTCCCGAGCTCGATCCCTGTTGCTGCCCCATCCTGGATCACGATCTTCTTTACCGGTGTGTTCAGGTGAAGCACTCCGCCCATCTCCTTGAACTTATTCGCGATCCTAAGGCTCATGGCGAGCGATCCCTTGAGAGGGATCTTGCCGTTGCCGCTCGTCATCGTTGCATATGACACCAGGAAAGAATATGCCGTGTAATCAGCAGGAAGATAATCACTCATGAGCTTACGCATTACCGGTGACTTGAACCTTGCAGCAAGTTCACCACAGTTGATCTTGCCGTATTCCTTCATGACCTTGGGCATGTCTGCCATGCTCTTACCCATCTCGATGTAATCCTTGATCCCCATCATATCCATAGGCTTCCGGGAAGGGATAACACAGCTCTCCGCGTAACGGACATACTGTATGAACTTTCTGATCTCAGCCTCATCCTCGGGAGCGACTCTGATGAGTTCCTCCTCGGTCTTCTGAAGATCGTTATAGAGAGATGCTTCCTTGCCGCCGATCCTGCTGGAATAGAACTTATCCGTATCAGCATACTCCGTGTTCTCATCGATGGCGCCGACAGTCTTCCACACCTTCCACAGATCCGTGCCGGGATTGGTTCCCGTAAGCCAGTGAATGCAGTTATCTATGTGATAACCCTTGCGGTTCCAGCCCATGCACTCCCCGCCTGCTATGGAGTTCTTCTCATAGATCTCCGCCTTATATCCTGCCTTGATCGCGTAGATGCCCGCTGACAGACCAGCGATTCCTGCTCCGACAATTACTATTCTCTTATCCATACTGTTATCTCCTTCTCAAAATATCTGTTACCCAGTCTGCTTCCGGAAGCGGAAGCGTACCATCGTATGCGTGCTGTTCGACTATCCCCTGCACACTGCACCAGAATGCTGCTGACAATGCCACCGGATCACCTTCTCTTATGCTGCCGTCCTTCTGTCCCTTCTCCACGACCTTGGCTGAGAATCCTATCTGATCGATCGTCATCGCCAGCTTCCTTGCCTCCTCCGGCATCCCGGGCCGCCTTGCCTGACTCGTCAATATGAAGATCTGACTCACCCAGGGATTTGTCTTTACCGTCTCAAGAAGTACCTTCAGGAATCCCGCGAAATAATCTATCGCCTTCTCAAACCCGGTCCCGTTGGGATACTTCGTTCCTTCGACCCCCATCTTCACCAGCTCATAGTGAAGCGCTTCCTTCGATTCATAATAATGGAAAAGCAGTCCGACGCTTATCCCCAGCTCACCCGCGATGTCCGAGATCTTAGTCTCCTGATATCCCTTGGTCACAAACAGTTCCAGCGCCTTGAATAATATCTGCTGTCTGCGCTCTTCCTTCTGCTCTTTACGGCCCATTGTATCTCCCCTTCCGCTGTTGTTTGAATTTCAGTTCATTGAATTGCTGTTCACTGAATACAAATTCAATATACACTCCGGCCCGGTGATTGTCAAGAGGGATTATTGAATACGTGTTTCTTTGATGCCTTTGATGCATGAATCCGTTCCAATAAAAAGAGTGCCTCACCCGATGTGAGACACCCCTCTTCAAGCCTTGTACCCGTCAGGCAACTTTGACGCCACCATCGGAACCGCCGGGATTCACACAGACTCCGTTCTCATCAAATGTATACCATTTACCGTCGATAAACCTCGTAGTATTGGTAACGCAGATTCCGAAGTTTGCAGGATTGAAGAAATACCACTTGCCTCCGATCTTCTTCCACCCTGTCACGCTCTTGCCGTCTTTACCCTGATAATACCAATCTTCGACTACACATACCCATTGATTGACATCCATGGCTCCGCTCTTACCAAAGTGATAATAGTCGCTCGAATAATCAGGATACAAAAGCCACCGGTCAGCAAACATTATTCCATCCTTACCGAAATAATACCATTTCTTGTCTATCTGCTTCCAACCGGTGACGGCAGCGCCGCTCTTATCAACATAATACCACGCACCATCTGAGTCCTGTGCCCAGCTGTTTGTCTTCATGGAACCGTCTTTATTGAAGAAATATAACTTGCCATTCTGCTTCATTCCGTTGGGATACATTGAAGAATCTGACATTATCCCGATTCCCCAGGAATCAAAATAATACCACTTTTTGCCTATCTGCTTCCAACCGATCGTAACCGTCCCGTCTGCCTTGAGATAGAACCAGAACGACTTTATCTCACTGC
>CADBNJ010000247.1 GCA_902795955.1 Oscillospiraceae bacterium | reverse complement strand
TCCTTGCATCATCCAGATCATCCCACTCCTGTATCCTGAACAGATGAGGCCTGCCGGGATGATCCTTGAGCGTCGAATCAGGACAAGTCTTATTCTCCATTGCGATCATGAGAACGGGCGATATCCTCTGAAGGACGCCCAGCTTCCTGTTAAGATCGCTCTCTGAGCTGAAGTCGATGGACACCCTCGTCATTTACTATGAAATGCTCGATCTCCAGACCCAGTCCCTGAGAGTCGATCTCGCCGCTGCGGATATACTCTGCAATATCGCTTCTTATGCTCATATGTCTTCTCTCCCCGCTTTCAAAATATTTTGAAATTAAATATCATGCATTTAACTACTATGTTAATAGGTATTGAGAAGATTACACACTCCCGGTGAAGAACGCATTCATATTGGACTGACGGACAGGTTAACAGAATAACCATATTCCGCAAGGGCGCCTGATACACTAATGTCATCCGCGGTGTTATAATACACGGTAATGAAGAACAAAAGCGATGCACGGTATTACAAGAAAGCCATTATCCAGATCGGACTGCTCTTTCTGGGTATTATTGTTGTGGCTCTCATAGGGCTTGCCATTCTGATCTATAACGGCAGTTCACGTCTGTATCTGGAAGGTAAGAACGAGATCATCACTCAGAACCTGATCAAGATAAACAATTCTCTCGAAGGTATGACACACTTGTCATGGACGCTTGATTATCTGGAGAAGCATTCTGATGATATAGGCAGTCACCATCTTGAACCGAAGTATCTGGCGGATGATTCCGAAGATGTTTGCTATGCTGCCGGGCATTATGGGGAGTTCTCCGATGAACAGCTCGATGCCCTTCCCGAGAATGAGAAGTTCGAGGTAGCTTGTGTTCTGTACAACAACATGATCATAACGATGTTTGAGCACGGTGTTTTCTATGATTTTAACGACTGCTACCTGCTAGACATCGGAGACGAGAACCGGGGCTTTATCTTCTACGAGAACGGCTTTGTTCCGCATGATAACACTTATTACAGCCTCGGGAGTGTCTGGGGATACGCTGACGATGAACATCCTGCGTTAAGGAAATATAGTTCCGGTGAATCAGACGGGATAGAATTCGAGATCGTTAAGAACATAAGATTTGACGGCAAGAGTTACTATATAGGCTATTTGCCTATCCCCGCAAGAGACGGCACGCTTAAATACGCAATTGCGTTATCCTATGAATGGTCCGATTTTGAGAAGACACTCAAAAGCAACGTAAACAATAGCCTGATCATCGGAACCGGCCTGGGTCTTATCACTGCATGTCTCCTGATGCTATTTGTCTATTCCATAGTAGTTAAGCCGCTCGGCATAGTCAGCACAAGCGTCAGAGACTATACCGACAACAAAGACAGCAATAAGGTAACGGATACTCTGGCTGCCGTCAGATCGCGCAATGAAGTCGGTCAGCTTGCGAAGGACATCTCCACCATGACGGAGGAGATCGACCGCTATACCAGGGAGATAACTGCTCTTGCCACGGAGAGAGAAAGAGTTGCGGCCGAACTTGAACTTGCTTCCAAGATACAGATGAGCATGCTTCCCCGTGAATTCCCCGAAGAGAGCTGTTACAGTTTGTTTGCGACCATGACTCCGGCAAAGGAAGTCGGCGGTGATTTCTACGACTTCTTCATGATCGACGAGAAACACCTCGGCATCGTGATCGCCGATGTATCCGGCAAGGGCATCCCCGCTGCACTGTTCATGGCTGTGTCCAAGATGAGGATCCGCAACAGCGCCGGTCCTCACATATCGCCGGCAAAGACACTTGCGCTCGCCAACAGTGCTTTGGTGGCAGACAACGAGAACGAGATGTTCGTCACTGTCTGGTACGGCATACTCAATCTGAACACCGGACACCTGCGCGCGGCAAATGCCGGCCATGAATACCCGATGATACGCACCGCAGGCGGCGATTTCGAAATATTGAAAGACAAACACAGTATGGTCCTCGGTGCTCTCCCCAACCTGAAGACTTTTGATTACGAGCTCACGCTCTCCAAGGGAGACTCCCTGTTTGTGTATACAGACGGAGCCCCCGAGGCGACCGACGGCAACGGTGAGATGTTCGGCACAGACAGGCTCGCTGAGGCACTCAACAAAGACCCGGGCGCTGAACCTTCCGCGCTCATTGACTCAGTCAAGACATCGATCAGTGAATTTGTCGGAGATGCTGACCAGTTCGACGACCTGACAATGCTCTGCATCAGGTATGACGGAAAAAACTGATAGTTTGACCGGTCGGCAGCTTTGGCATGATCATCAATAAAACCCTTCAAGCGTGGCAAGATAATCGTCTATCGTCTCTGCCCTTCTGATGAGCTTGACGGATCCGTCCTCGCGCAGCAGCAGCTCGGCTGACTTCAGCCGTCCGTTATAGTTATACCC
>CADBNJ010000246.1 GCA_902795955.1 Oscillospiraceae bacterium | reverse complement strand
GGGGTTAGCCGCAGATGCGAACTGTGTCTGCAAAGCGAAATAATAACTGACCTTATGACAGGTCACAGTAACAGAGGTCAAAAATGTCAGAACTCGATTTAAAGAACTTTACCTTATCAGATCTTAACAAAGGAAGCGGGATCTACTTTATCGGCATAGGCGGAATATCTATGTACGGACTTGCGCAGCTTGCACAAGGCTACGGATTCCGCGTCGGAGGATCGGATAATCATCCTTCCGAGAGAACGGCAAAACTGGCTGATACGGGGATCAGGATCTATAACGATCAGACATCGGAGAATATAGATGATTTCAAGCCGGATTATGCGGTGAAGACTGCGGCGATCCTGCCGGGCAACGCCGAGGTCGCCAGGTGCCTCGAGAAGGGAATACCCGTGATCGACAGATCCGAATTCCTCGGTGCGATCACGAGAAGCCATAAGTCGGTCATCAATATCTCGGGAACACACGGCAAGACGACAACGACTTCCATGACTGCGCTGATGCTCATCGAAGCAGGCTGCGCGCCTACGGTCCACATCGGTGCGGAGCTGTCCTTCTTTGATAACAATACGGTAAAGCTGGGAGAAGGGCATAAGCTCCTGGTCTCCGAGGCGTGCGAGTTCAAGAGGTCGTTCCTTGAGTTCTCCTCGACCACGGCAGCCATCACGAATATAGACCACGATCACGTGGACTGCTATCCCACGCTTGAAGATGTCATCGATGTTTTTGCAGACTTTACCGATAAGGTCGATGACGACGGGTACATAGTCGTAACAGGTTCCGACAGGAACGTATCAAAGGCTCTCGATAAGGCACGTGCAAGGCGCGAGGCGCAGGGCATTGCAATGCCTTCCGTCGTAACGTGTTCATCAGACGGAACGCCTGCCGATTTCCAGGCGCTGAACATAGAATTCGTTGAGGGTCTGCCCAATTTTGACATTGAATACAAGGGCGAGTTCATCGGCAGGGCACATCTGCTCGTACCGGGCAGACATAATATCGATAATGCACTCATCGCCTCGGCATGTGCTTATCTTAACGGCGCTGATGCCTATTCGATAATCAAGGCGCTTAACGAGTTCGACGGAGCCGACGGCAGGTACACTGTCAAAGGCAAGTATAAGGGGTGCGATGTCGTTGTCGATTATGCACATCATCCGACTGCTGCCAGAGCCACGATCGAAGCTGCATCCAATATGCCGCACAATGATATCCTCGTGGTATTCCAGCCGCTTACCTTCAACAGGACAAAACTGCTTTTTGAGGATTATGTTACATCGCTTCTTCCTTGCCGCAAGATACTCTTCGGAGAGATCTTCTCAGACAGGGAATCAGACAACCTCGGCATCTCCAGCAAGGACATTGCAGACGAGATCAACAGGCGCGGCGGAGACGCGGAATTCTTTGCCGATAAGATGGATATAATCCCGAGGATAGACGAACTCATCAAGCCCGGAGATATCATTTTGATACTCGGACCTGAGGATATCAGGGAGCTTGGAGACATTCTCTGTTCCGAGGAGTAAGCTTCATGAAGTCAGCGGGCGGAGTCAGGAACAGTTCACCGAGGAGCAGGTTCAAGAAGCTTCCGGCGGCTGCTTATATCTGGGGGCTCGTGTCAGCGGTGTGTATTATCACGCTCTTTGTGCTCGGTATGGCCGCTTCGTCGCCGAAGCCTGCCGATTCGCCTTTGCTCCTCATATACACAAGAACCGCAGATAAGGTTTATGTTATGAAGCCTGCGCTGGCGAACAGCCTCGGGGCTGCGGGTTTTGATCAAAGATTCATAACGGCAGATGAGAATGTGATCCCGGCTGATATCAGTGGCAGGGATGTTGTTGTCATGGGCGTGGGGGAGAATTCTTTCGCGCTGATGCGTGACATTTATGAGGATGAGCTGAAGAACGCGAATATAGGCGGGAATAACATCCTGGGCTATATACTCGTGGATCCGTCATATCCCGGCAATCTGTCGATGGAGCGATACGACCTTTACAGCCCTGAGTGTGAAGTGGCCGTGTTCGGGTTCGGCAAGAGCGCCGGCGACACGAAGAGCATGGGTGATGTCAGAAGGCTTTTTGAGCGCATGAGCGGAGTGGATACGGTGTACGGGCCGTACGCCGAGAGAGGCGCGCTATTTGGAAGCCGCATATATTCGTCGGCCGATCAGAGAAGATATCTGTCTCTCTATGGCAAGTCCGGATATTCCATGCTGCTCAATTCGCCCGTGTTCCAGAGTGAGCTTGCCGGTTATCTGGGCAGCACTTATGGCAAAGATGTGAGTGCCGGCAAGATCAATACGTGGTTTATCCTGGTGATCGCAGCGGCCCTGTTCGGTGCGGCGGCACTTCTGATGTATCTGTTCTTTGTTCCGGTCATGGAACGCAGGAGCATCAGCGTTGATAAGGTGGGCGATGACGGAATGGCGGCGATCGTCAACATGGGGCTGGCGATATGGTTCGCAGTCCTGATCGTTGCGGGGTACATTATTCCATTCACACGAAGCTACGCGAAATACGTTATCTTCCTGGCCCCCCTTGCCATGACCGCGGTGATGGTGCTGATGAGGATGGGCTTCATCCTGTCAAATAAGATCGTCTATAAGCCGGGGTCCAAAGGCGCCTTGAGGACATTCGTATCATCGGTGCTGCTGACCGGTTATTTTGTATCGCTCTGGCTTCTTGTAAGGCGCGGAAGTCTCAGCTTCAGCAAGAGATCCCTAGTCATTGCCAT
>CADBNJ010000245.1 GCA_902795955.1 Oscillospiraceae bacterium | reverse complement strand
TGATCAATTCGTTCCTCACAATGCTCGTCTGCTGTTCGATAGCATCACTGATCACCTCATTCGGGATCAACAGCAACACATTGTCAATGATCACCAATATCGTCAGTCTGTCCATGTCGTTCCTGTGCGGAGTATTTGTCCCTCAGTGGCTGCTGGGCGACGGGGTGCTCACGGTGGCAAGGTTCCTGCCTTTCTACTGGTCGGTATATGCGAATAACATGACGTATGCGTCGAGCGGAGTCTCTTTCGATATGCATGAGCTCATGGTATGCTTCGGTATCCAGATACTCTATGCGGCAGCCCTGGCACTCGTGGCAGCCTTCGTCAAGAACTCCAGATTATCAAGGGTATGATATACTTTACCCATGAAATGGAGACTAACGGATAAGCTGATCATATTCGCGATATGCGTACTGCAGATATTCCTGACGGATCCCGGCGGAAGCGCGGATCTCGGAATAGCGTGGATTCTCGTAACGGTCATCATCCTGTTCGCGACAGAGCTTAAGAACGATATCATATGGGCAACGGGCGCAGCTGTCATTGCTTTGGCAGCCGCGCCTTTTATGCCCGGAGTGACTGTGTCTTTCCCCATGGCTGTTTACGGTCTGGCGGCACCGGAGGTGAACGGGAAGAGAGCGCCCGGCATTGCCTTAAGAGTGATCCTCTGCCTTTGCATGATATCTGAGGTATATTATCTGACGGATGATGTCATGAAGGTGCTCGTGTCCATGCTCGTCATGACCATTGCGGGATATCTTGCCATAAGGACTTCCACGGCCGTCCGCAATGAGGCGGTCCTCAGGAGCAAATTTGACGATGCCAGGCAGGACTCTCTCGATGCCAGGAGGCTCGGCGAAGAGATAATGAAGAATGCCGATAATGAGGTCTATATGGCGCGTCTCAAGGAACGCAACAGGATAGCCAGGGAGATCCACGACAACGTCGGGCACATGATCACCAGAGTAATCGTGCAGATGCAGGCGATTAAGATCATCAACAAGGATGAGAAAGTGGCCAAGCAGCTCGATTCGGTCAGTGAGACGCTGGATCTGGCAATGACCGGCATCCGCAGAAGCGTTCACGAGCTCCATGATGATTCTATAGACCTGTCTGTCGCCATAAACGACATCGTTAAGACAATTCCGGATAATATCGGCGTTGATGTGAAGACATCCATTGAATCACCTGCCGACAACAACACAAAGAGTGCCATTCTGGGTATAATCAAGGAGGCAGTGACCAACATATCCAAATACAGCAAGGGCGACAAGGCCTTGATCGAAGTGGTGGAGAATAACTCCTTCTGGAGGATCAAGGTCAGTGATAACGGAAGTAATCCCGACAGGGAATATGTTCTTACCGGAGACTACATGGCATCAGGCGGACTGGGGCTCAAGAACATTGCATCGAGAGCCGGTGCGGCCGGCGGAAGGGCAACCGTGAGAAGCGGCGCCGGCGGATTTGAAGTCATAGCAACATTGCCGAAGAAAGGGGATTAACAATGATTCGTGTACTGATCGTGGATGACGATCCGCTGGTGTCGGAGTCACTTAAGATAATACTTGATTCGGAGGACGATATAGAAGTCGTGGCGGCACTGTCCTCCGGGGCTGAAGCAGTTGACTGCGCCTCCCGGATGAAGCCGGATGTTACCGTTATGGACATCAGGATGGACGGCATGAACGGGCTCACAGCCGCAGAGAAGATACTTGAAGGCGACCCGGGTGCGAAGATAATCTTCCTGACTACTTTCCTCGACGATGAATATATCAACAAGGCGCTTAAGCTGGGTGCCAGGGGCTACATCATCAAGCAGGACGCGGCAGCTCTGGCGACCGGTGTAAGAGCGGTATATAACGGGCAGAGCGTATTCGGAGGCAAGATAGTCGACAGGCTCCCCGATCTGCTCAACCGCAAGGCCAAATTCGACTATGAGGAGTTCGGGATAACCGATAAGGAGAGGAAGCTTATCGAGCTGGTTGCTGACGGCCTGTCCAACAAGGAGATAGCTGAGAAGATGTTCCTGAGCGACGGCACAGTCAGGAACCTCATGAGTTCCGTTCTGGCAAAGCTGGATCTGAGGGACAGGACTCAGCTGGCGTGCTTTTATTATCAGAAGATCAGAGTGTGAGGCTTTCCTTAAAAGGACCTCTGTTTTGTGCTACAATTAATCAAGCAACATCACTATTCGGAGGTCATTCTCATGAGTGGTATCACGGCAGTAGTTACGGGCAGTACAAGGGGCATCGGCAAGGCCGTTGCCGACATGCTTGAGAAGAGGGGAATGACAGTCATCAGAGCCGACAGGTCTGTGGCTGATCTGAGGGACATAGACAGCATAACAAAGGCATACAGCGAGATAGCAAAGACACACAAGCCTGCAATACTTGTCAATGCCGCAGGATGTGCCTATTACGGCCTTCACGAGAATATTACCCCCAAGCAGATCAAGGAGATGTGTGATGTCAATCTGACCTCTCCTCTGATAATCACCAATCTTCTGCTGCCGTCGATCAGGGAGCAGAAGGGATTCATAATCAATATCTCATCAGTATCGGCTGTCAATGTCAATACCCACGGGGCTGCATACGGTGCCACCAAAGCGGGGCTCGACAGCTTCGGCAGATCGCTATGGGCAGAGGTCAGAAAGCACGGCGTCAGGGTGGTCAACATAAGGCCTGACATGACGAGGACTGAGCTGTACAGGAACGCCGATTTTGAGGCGAGCGGTGATGCGGGCGCAGCACTCGATCCCGAGGATGTGGCAAATGCCGTATCGGATGTTCTCGACATGAAGGAAGGGGCAGTCATTACCGAGATGACGATAACACCCCAGTTCGTAAGGATACAGAAGAAGGGACAGAAATGATGCGCATAGACATTAATAACGGGTGGTTTTGGGCTCCGTCGAAGGATGCTGAGCCGGAGCCGGTCAGGATTCCTCATACGGTCAAGATCACTCCCTTGAATTATTTTGATGCCCACGAGTACCAGATGGTGTCTTACTACAGGAGGCCGCTGGAGGTGCCGGAGGAGTGGAGAGGCAAGAGGGTATTTGTTACTTTCGATGCGGTCGCGCATGAGGCGGAGGTGTCTGTCAACGGGACATTGGCGGCAACGCACAGGTGCGGTTATACGGCTTTTACGGTGGAGCTCACGGAGTATCTGGATTACGGCGGGGAGAATGTCCTCGAAGTCAAATGTGACAGCCGGGAATCCCTCAATATACCGCCCTTCGGATTTGTCATTGATTACATGACATACGGCGGAATATACAGGGAAGTGCATCTGGATGTGAAGGAGAAAGATCATATAAGGGATGTCTTCGTGAGGGCCGGCATGGATAAGCGCGTGAAGATCTCGACAGAGGTCGAGGGCGGGGGAGATCTGTCCGTGAGGATAAGGAGCCTTAAGTCGGGGAGGATTGTTTTCGAGGGGAAGTGTGAGGAAGAGGCCGAGATAATCGTTACGGAAGGCAAGCTGTGGACGCTTGAGAAGCCCAGGCTGTATGAGCTGGCCGTGACTCTTGCCCGGGACGGAGTTGTGAAGGACGAATACGTCACGAGGTTCGGGTTCAGGACGGCTGAGTTCCGGACGGACGGCTTCTATCTGAACGGCGTGCGTACAAAGCTCCGCGGGCTCAACCGCCACCAGAGCTGGCCTTACGCGGGTTATGCTATGCCGAAGTCCATGCAGAGACTGGATGCGGATATTCTGCGCAATGAACTGGGTCTTAATGCTGTGAGGACATCGCATTACCCGCAGTCACATCATTTTATCGACAGGTGTGACGAGCTGGGACTGCTGGTCTTCACGGAGATCCCGGGCTGGCAGAACATAGGAGATGACGAATGGAAGGAGCAGGCGGTCATCAACACCGGAGAGATGGTCAGGCAGTACCGCAATCATCCCTCGATAATACTGTGGGGAGTGAGGATCAATGAGTCCGTGGACTGTGACGAATTGTACAGACGCACGAATGAGACTGCTCACGGCCTTGATGATTCACGTCAGACATCCGGCGTCAGATACCTCAAGAACAGCTCGCTCCTGGAGGATGTCTATGCCTATAACGACTTCAGCCACAACGGCGGGAATGCCGGGTGTGAGAAGAAGAAGGATGTCACGTCTGACATCAACAAGCCTTACCTGATAAGTGAGTACAACGGGCACATGTTCCCGACCAAGGCCTTCGACAGCGAGCTGCACAGGCAGGAGCACGCGCTGAGGCATTGTAACGTCCTCGACAGTGTGGCGGGAGAAGATGATATAGCAGGGTCATTCGGCTGGTGCATGTTCGATTACAACACGCATAAGGACTTCGGATCGGGCGACAGGATATGCTATCACGGTGTCATGGATATGTTCAGGAATCCCAAGATGGCGGCGTATGTATATGCATCCCAGGACAGATCGGGGGATGCCGTGCTGGAAGTAAGCTCTTCGATGGACATAGGCGAACACCCTGCAGGAGAGCGCGGACAGATCTATATATTCACCAACTGCGACAGCGTCAGGATGTATAAGAATGACACTTTCATCAAGGAGTATATGCATAAGGATTCACCGTATAAGAACATGATATCGCCGCCGATACTGATAGACGACTTCATCGGCGATCAGATGAAGGAGAAGGAAGGGTTCACTGACAGGCAGAACAGGATCGTCAAGGACGCGCTTAATTATTCCGCGATGTACGGAATGGATAACATGCCGCTGAAGATGAAGATGTCGATGGCGGAAGCCATGGTCAGATACAAGATGAAGTTCACGGATGCGTATATGCTCTTCGGCAAATATATCGGCAACTGGGGCGGTGAGGCTACCAGGTTCAGATTCGAAGGGATCAGGGACGGACAGGTCGTCAAGACCGTGACAAAGGCTGCCATGACGAAGCTCCGGCTTGTGGCCGGTGTGTCGTCCGATACCCTGACAGAAGGGGCGACATACGATGTTGCCGCCGTCAGGTTAAGAGTGACTGATGAATTCGGAAATGTACAGCATTTCTATAACAGACAGGCAAAGATCGAAGTGAGCGGGCCTGTTGAGATCATCGGCCCTGATATGGCCGACATCAACGGCGGAATGGGCGGCTTATATGTGCGCAGTACGGGCACGGCAGGTACAGCCACGGTTATTGTCAGTCTG
>CADBNJ010000244.1 GCA_902795955.1 Oscillospiraceae bacterium | reverse complement strand
TAATCCATCCCGAAAGCTTCCTCAAGGAAAGCCTTCAGGAACATCTCATGCGAGAATTCTTCAGGGTGCCCTAACAGCACTGCGATCCGTCTGCGGTTACGATATGTCATATACTAATAATATAAAAAAAGGCGCCGCTTCGCAATACGGGCAACTCAAACAGTCATTGATATTTTTATGAGAAAATAGTACATTCATATGCATGAAAACATCAGATTTTAACTATGAATTGCCCGAAGAGCTGATCGCACAGACTCCTCTTACCGACAGGACGGCATCAAGGCTCATGGTACTTGACAAGAATACCGGAGCCGTTGAGCACCGCCATTTCGCGGATATCAGGAATTATCTCAAGGCAGGTGACGTGCTTGTCCTTAACAACACGCGCGTAATACCCGCAAGGCTGCTCGGCGTGCGCTCAGACACCGGGACTTTCGTGGAGCTTCTGCTCCTTAAGCGCATTGACGACAACCATTGGGAGACGCTCGTCAGGCCCGGCAAGAAGGTTAAGCCCGGCAGGAGAATGACATTTATTCCCGGGGAACTCGAGGCTGAGTGCGAGGAGATCCTGGACAGCGGCAACCGGATCATAAGATTCGATTATGACGGTATATGGGAAGAGGTCCTGGACAAGGCCGGTACGATCCCTCTTCCGCCCTACATCCATGAGAAGCTTGACGATCCCGAGAGGTATCAGACAGTCTACTCCAAGCACAACGGTTCTGCTGCCGCACCTACTGCAGGACTTCATTTCACGAAGGAACTGCTCGGATCGCTGAGAGCGGAAGGCATCGAGATAGCGGAACTTACGCTTCATGTAGGTCTCGGGACTTTCAGACCCGTTAAGGCCGAGGATATCTCTGAGCACGAGATGCATACGGAGTGGTATGATTTCCCGAAGGAAGCATCGGATATCATAAAGAAGGCACGGAGCGAAGGGCGCCGTATCATCTCGGTAGGTACGACTTCCACGCGCGTTCTTGAGACTGTCGCGTCCCGGGATCCGGAGATGAACCCTTCGAGCGGGTATACCAACATCTTTATCTACCCCGGATATGAGTTCAAATGTATCGATTCGCTCATTACCAACTTTCATCTGCCGGAATCTACGCTCATCATGCTCGTATCGGCTCTCGCCGGAAGAGAGCATGTTCTCAATGCATATAATGAAGCCGTGAAAGAACGCTACAGATTCTTCAGCTTCGGTGATGCCATGTTCATCACTGATCTTAACAACAGATCGGAGGCCTAAAATGTCCAAGTACCCGGTATCATATGAGATCCTTCATGTCTGCAAACAGACCGGCGCAAGACTCGGGCGCGTTACCACGCCGCACGGCTCGTTCATGACACCGGCATTCATGCCTGTCGGGACACAGGCAACGATCAAGGGCATGAGCCCCGAAGAGGTCAAGGAGATGGGTGCGGGGATAATCCTGTCCAACACGTATCATCTGTGGATGAGACCCGGATCCGAGATCGTTGCCAAGGCCGGCGGACTTCACAGATTCATGAACTGGGACAGATCGATCCTGACCGACAGTGGCGGATTCCAGGTATTCTCGCTGGCTACCCCCAAGGATATCGTTGAAGAGGGGGTTCACTTCAGGTCACACATTGACGGATCCAAGCATCTGCTGACTCCGGAGAAATCCATGAAGATTCAGAACGACCTCGGTGCTGACATAATCATGGCTTTCGACGAATGCTGCCCCTACCCTTCAACCCACGAGTATGCAGCCAGATCGCAGGCAAGGACGACGAGATGGCTCGAGAGGTGCATTGAATCTCACGGCAACCCTGATAAACAGGGACTGTTCGGCATCATTCAGGGATCCATGTATGAGGATCTGCGCCGCGAAAGCGCAGCGGCGATAACATCATTTGACCTTCCCGGATTTGCTATCGGAGGAATATCGGTCGGAGAGCCCGCTGAATTATTCTACAAAGTCCTCAACTGCACGACTCCTCTCATGCCTGAAGACAAACCACGTTATCTGATGGGCGTCGGAACCCCGGATTATCTCGTTGAAGGTGCCATAGCTGGAATTGACATGTTCGACTGCGTACTACCCACAAGGCTCGGACGTCACGGCACCATTCTGACTGCAGAAGGGCGCAGGATCGTGCGTGACAAGAAGCATGAGGAATGCTTTGAACCTATGGATCCCGGATGTCAGTGTTATGCCTGCCGCAACTATTCGGCAGCTTATGTGCGCCACCTCTTCAAGGCCGGCGAGATGTTCGGAATGCGCCTTGCATCCAATCACAACATCTATTTCCTGCTCCACCTGATGGAACAGGTCAGAGAAGCGATAGCAGCAGACTGTCTCGGCGACTTCAGAGATGAATTCTTTGCAAAATACGAGGGCGCAAGGTACAACCGGGAGAGGTAAACCGTACTACAACGTCTGCGCTGCGCTGTCGTACATTAACATGGCGATCATCAGCTTCTCAAGAGAGCCGTACGTCTTATTCTGCTTGCCGAACAGCACTTTGTAGCAGTATGTCAGCGGGAAAACATAAATGGTATGCCCATTGATGCTTATATCATACCTGAACCTCAGGTTCTCTGCAGTAATCCCTTCCATTGAGACAACGTAATATTCGCCGGGGCGGGTCACCTCTAGCTGCTTGCCGTTACAAGATGCAGTCACAGGTTCACTGCTCTTGAAATAAAGCTTCAGCTTGGTGGCGGATTTGAGAACAAGACTCGTTCCTTCAAGAATTATCGCGGTTCCGTCAAGAGAACTCACATCATAGGAATCCATACCCATCATCTCCAGAGATCTGCGCAGAGCATCAAGGTCAATCGATGAGATATTCTCCACCGCCCCGACATCAGAAGACCAGTCATCCGCCACGGCAGATGTGCCCTCACCATAACCGAAGTACTGTTCGGTATAGATCCCGTAAGCCATCATCTTTCCGACGAACTGCTTCACATTTGAAGAATAATCACCGTTAAGTAATGCTCTTGCATAGTCCTCAACGGAGAAATTATAATCGGCGACCTTCACAGTCTCACTGTTGTCACCATAGAAAGTAATCTTAACATTGTCCCTCATCTTCTTGGCGGCAAGAGAGATCGTAGTCTTGTAGTAGACATCGTCATACCCCTCAACAGGTTCGGGAGAGGGCAGATCCTTGATATAGACTGTTCTGTCATTCTCGCCCGGAACGGTTATCTTAAGATGTGACTCATCACTGTCCTCAAAGCTTCCGCTCAGCGCGAAATAGAAATCGACACCGACCTCACCGTCAAGACTGACCTGATATCCTGCAACGATATTCGCGATTGAGGATGTCAGATAACCGGGATTGGCCGAACCGCCGTCTATGTGAGCATATCTTCCGCTTATGTTCTCCGGGGCATATGCCGTTCCGCATCCTCCCTTAAGATTCACGCACCCATCAAAGACACAATACATTGCATTATCATTAACGATAGAATCCAGCGACCAGTCCCTCGATACTTTGATCTCCTCAAGTGATGAGCAGTTCTGGAACATATAAGTCATGTTTATAAGACTGTCCGTCACAAAAAGATCACCGAATTTGATCTCCTTAAGGCTCTTACAGTCTGCGAACATACTGCTCATGTGCTTAACATTGGCAGTATTGAATTTATCGCCGAGATCGATCATTTTTATGCTCGTGCAGCCGCGGAACATGTTGCGCAGATCCTCTGCACCGGATGTGTCGAACTCCTCCCCGAGATCCAGGTAAGTAAGGCTCTCACAATTAAGAAACATTCCGTCCATATCCACGATATTGCTCATGTCAAGGCTGCCGAGATCAATACTCTCCAGCCTGGTACTATTCCTGAATATGTCCTGGGCATATCTCTTATCAGGATTCATAGTCGCATTCGTAAGGTCGATATCCACGAAATAATAGTTCTGGCTGTTTTTCTCCATGAACAGACGGTCAGGATCCGTGATGTAAGCACCATCAGCAGACACCCTGACATTGACTTCCCCGCTGACACCGGACAGCTGCTCCATTATCGTATTCCGGTTTACATCGCCTGCCAGCGTCAGCGTATGAGTGTCGCTGTCATAACTCGAATAGTCTTCGGCAAAGACAATATTCGTGAATGCTGTTCCGGTTATTAGCGCCATCGACAAGACGGCAGCACAGATCTTTGTGATATTCATATTAACTACCTCTGGATATCTTGAACTGATTATACTACACAATCGCCCCTGCAGTCATTCATCCTTGGTCATTCCATATTTCGGGAAGCAAAGATAAAGCCTGCCCCGGTGAGGCAGGCCTGATCAACTTAATCTTCTGACAACCGGCTTACTTATCTACGATCATCGACAACGCACCGTACAGGATCGGATCATCGCCAAGTGCAGCATTCTTGAATTCGACAGTCTCACGGATAGACGGCATGCAGTAACGGTCAACCTCACGGAGGATCTTAGGAAGGAAAATATCACCGCACGCCTCGATCACGCCGCCGCCGTAGATAACGACTTCCGGGCTGAACGTGTTAACGAGGTTGCCCGTAGCGATCGACAGATAGTGGCATGCGCGGTCAACGGCTTCTGTTGCAACTTCATCACCTGCTGCAAGCGCTCTCTTAAGAGCTTTGCTCCTGAAAGTACCCGCAGACAAAGCGTCTTCCATCAGAGTTTTCCTGCCTCTGGCGATCTGCTCATTAATATAAGCCGTCATGCCCTTCTTACTGGAGAAAGCTTCGAGGCATCCGCGCTGTCCGCATCCGCAGAGAGGTCCTTCGGGATCGAGGATCATATGTCCATACTCGGCACCTTTGAACTGATGTCCCGTGTAAAGCTTGCCGTCAAGGATAAGACCGCCGCCCATTCCCGTTCCGACAAAAAGGCCGACAACATTCTTGTATCCCCTTGCCGCACCGTACTTATATTCACCAAGCACACCTACATTAACGTCATTGCCAATGTAGAATTTGGTATCGAACTTCTTCTCTATAGGCTTGCGGATGTCATAATTACGCCAGGGCAGATTAGGTGAGAACAACACTATTCCCTTTGCCTGGTCGATTACGCCGGGCGCACCCGCAGCGATCGCATTGACCTGACTCATCTTGATGCCGGACTTCTCGATCATCTCTTCAACAACCTTGATGATGACCTGCTCGACATTCTGGGAGGATTCACCGGCTTCCTTCGTCTTCTTCTTGAGACGATAGATTATCTCTTTCTTGGCATTGAAGATAACGCCGAGTATCTTGGTTCCGCCGATATCAAGACAAATGTTATAAGACTCTGCCATGGTAATTACCTCCGTTTATTGTGTCAGCCTGCATTCATTGACTGACCTGTTACCGTATTGATACTTGATCCTGACTGCTTCTTCTGCTTGAAAATGATCGTCGGCTGCTTGCCGTTCCTGATGCAGTTCTCATCGATCACGCATTTAGCAACATCCTGCTCGGACGGTATGTCAAACAT
>CADBNJ010000243.1 GCA_902795955.1 Oscillospiraceae bacterium | reverse complement strand
TCTATTTCGCGGTAGATATGATCTATGGAAAGCTTTATCTATCCCATATCACGGGGGAGTCGGCCTATTGATCCGGCGCGCATTGTTGCATAATCAATCTATCATCATGAAGTGTTTTAAGGCTGCAACGATTGCCTTTTCCTTATCAGGCGGACAGTTAGGCTGCCTGGAGTTTTCGCTTTTAGGCAGATTATAATTTGCTCTCTCGATAATGCCGTGCTTTCTCTTAATCTGTGCTATGTTCAGGTGTGATACGTGTAAACCTGTCTGTTCCTTCACATATTCCTGAATCTCATCATATGTCGCCTTAGCTTCAGCCTCAGTAAGATCAAGATCTGACATGCTGATCTTAACTTCCAGTTTGGGTGCACTGGAAAGTTTGGACAAAAGAACTACCGTTTCGACATGGCTCGTTTTTGGGAACATGTCAACGGGCGTCACACTCCTTATTGCATAACCGCCGTCTGTAAACATCCTAAGATCCCTTGCAAGCGTAGACGGATCACATGATATATAAGAAATGATCTCCGGGCTCTGTTCTATGAGTGCCCTTACCAGAGAGAACTCCAATCCTGCCCTGGGCGGATCCACTACGACGGCATCGTCACAGGAGATCATTGACAGCAATGACGTTATTCTCGAAGCGGGCCTGCATATGAATTCCGCATCGATGCCGAAGCGTGAAGCATTGTCCCTGGCAGAAGCGATCGCTTCAGGACTGATGTCAACGCCCATCACTTTGTGTCCTTCTTTAACAAGAGATAGTCCGACCGTTCCCGTCCCGCAGTACAGATCCCAAAGAGAACCGGTATAGCTGTCAGGACGTGCCAGACCGTACAGCACTTCAGCCTGCGGAACATTGACCTGGAAGAACGCCCCCGACTTCACTTTGAACTCTCTGCCGCAGAGGATCTCCGTGTAGTAGTCATTACCATATAGAACCACTCTCTTGCCGCCCCTTGTCCTCTTCTCGGTAGCAGTGTTTGATATGCGGAAGGTTATGCCTGCCAAGTTCAGTTGTGATAGTCTGCCGGCAAGTCCGGATGCTGATATATACTCTGAAGCATCACGTATCAGGACCTCACTCGGTGCATCAGAGAACGAGACAAGTTCGATCAGTATCTCACCCGTTCTCTCAGACCCGCGGATGACCGCACCGCCAAAAAGTCTTGTGGGGTAACCGGCAAATGCAGCTTCCATGGCCTCCCTTACCTTTCCGAACATCTCATATTCAAGTACGGATCCGTCTACCGGAACATCCTTACCGGTACCCTGTGACTTAAGGCAGAGCCTGCCGTCTCTTATGGAATACTGCATGTGATTGCGGTAGTTTGAATCCTTGTCTGAGGGTACGATATCATTCATTACCCCGTCTGCTGCGGACGGGGCAACACCTCCCAATCTGATGAGACAATCCCGTACCTTGTCCTGTTTATACTTAAGCTGGGTCTTATAACTCATATGTGCGAGGTTCGCGCCGGGAATCTCCGTGCCGAACGGCAGGACGCGTTCGGGTGATGAGGTCATAAGCTCAATGCATCTCCCCCTCGCGAACTTATTCTTCTCCTGCGTGATCTCCACCCTGCAGATCTCACCCGGGATAACCTGTGAATCCACAAATATCTTCTTGCCTGAAGCGAGCACTCCTATACCTTCTCCGGAACTCCCCAAAGAGATTATCTCAACAACTTCGCCTGCCATGTGTCACCCGTTATTCTTCCTGCGCCACTCGCCGACTTCATGCATGTCCAGCATCTCCGGAGCATTATTCTCAATTATGTCAAGGGCAGCCTCTATGGCCGTATTCTTCGTGCCTCGGGCAAGGATCCCTTCGAGCTTTTTTGTCTCTTTCTTGTCTTTTTTTGCTTTCTCTTCCGCACGTCTCTTGCTGCAGGCCAGTGCCAGTGCGGCGATCTCGTCATCAGTGGAAGGGATCTCCTTCGTGATCAGAAATTCCGTATAGGCATCGCAGACTTTCTCAACTTCCGGGGAGAATACTATCTGTTCACCGTGATCAAGCCAGAGGACTTTATTGCACAGTTCCTTCACCTGGTCTATGGAATGTGATACCAGTATCCCGGTAACTCCGCTTCCCAATATCTCGCGCATCTTGTCACCGCTCTTCTTGCGGAACGCACCGTCACCTACCGACAACACCTCATCGAGGATGATGATGTCCGGATCCACCATGCAGCAGATGGCAAAGCCGAGCCTTGATTTCATGCCGCTCGACAGCTGCCTGAAAGGCCTGTCCTCAAATTCCTCAAGCTCGGCGAAAGCGATTATCTCCTCATACATCTCATCCATGAATGCTCTCGTATACCCGAGCATTGCGCCTCTCAAATAAGCATTCTCCCTGACCGTCATGTCTCCGTCGAATCCGCTGGCAAGCTCAAGAAGTGCGGCTATCCTGCCGTTGACTTTAATACTGCCCTGCTTCGGCTCCATTATGCCCGATACCGCCTTGAGAAGCGTACTCTTCCCCGCTCCGTTCGTGCCGATGATGCCGAGCATGTCTCCGGCCTCAAGAGCAAATGATATGTGTTTGTCAGCCCAGAATTCCGTTACATGATAATTGCCCGTGATCCTGCGCATCATGTATTCCTTAAGACCTATCGCCTTAAGATCGCCTGTTATATATCTGATGCTTACGTCGTTACATTCGATCACTCTGCCCATATCATCACCTTAGAAATAATAGACGAACCGCCTGTTATACCTCTTGTAGAAGAATGCTCCCGCAAGCGCAAAGACCAGAGCATAAGCAAGGCACAGAGCATGGTACTGAAGCGACGGAACATTCCCGTCGATGACTGTCATCCTGATATACTTGATGATCACATAGACCGGATTAAGAAGGAATAACCTCTGCACATTATAAGGAAACGAATCGACTGTATAGAAGATGGCAGACAGATATGTAAGAAGTGTCAGGAATACCGAATAAAGATACTTGATATCCCTGAAGAAAACATATAATGCCGACAGTATCATTCCTATCCCGATATTCATTATCACAAGGCATAATACGGGAAATATCAGCATCAGGAAGCTGATGCGGAACGTTATCCCGTCGATGATGCAGAACACAAAAAAGACGGCAAGCGTCAGGAGGAAATTCACAAAAGATGACACATTCCTGGAGAACAGGAAGAGGTACTTGGGAACATTGATCTTATTGATCACGGAAGCGTTGCTGATCATGCTGGTCATTCCGTTATTCGTAGCTTCCTTGTAATATGCCATGACGATGGTTCCCGCGAAGAGATAGATCGTGTAATGAGGTGTCGTTCTGCCGAAGAATCCCGTGAAGACAAGCTTCATCACCAGCAGTGTCAGGAGGGGCGATAACACGCTCCACGCCATGCCGAGAATCGTCCTCTTATACTTATGTTCAAAGTCACGCTTGACCAGTTCCTCAAAAAGGAATCTGTTGGAAGCAAATCTTGACAAAGATCTCTTGGCTGACCTGACCGCGGTTCCCACTCCGATCCTCCTTACAAAAAACTCACGCAATAATACCACATCAGAAACTGTTATGGTACTTCTCGCCCTTAAACTTCGCCTTGAGCATGGCCTTTGCCTTCTCAGGTGTCTTATCACCCTCCGTACTGAACCACGGAAGCGTCTTGATGTCGTGATGCTTCAATCGCCCCGCTTTGAGTTCGTGGTCCAGCCACACGTTAAAGAGCAATTCCGAGATCCTCCCCGGATACCGCTTGTCGTAATCATCCATCCCGCTGCTGTCGACCCTCAGCGTCAGTTCGTACAGAATGCCGAACAGCCACGTCAGATACCTGTCCATAAGGTCTCCCCTCATGATCATCATGTTGAACATATAACCTGATGATCTTGATAAGGCATCATCAAAACTCTTAAGATAATCGGGATGAAGATCCGCAATTACACTTCCGCACATATCGAGAGTCAGGCTCCCGTGGGTATGGCAATAATGAGCCTTGAGCGTATCCACAACATAATTCCTTGCCCTCGGAACAAGAACCTTCTTCCTTCCGCAGTATCCGGCAATATCTTCATATGTTACGGCACCTCTGCGCCTGTTCCCGAACAGGCGTCTGTAATGAACAAGCCCGAGATATGAATCTTCGCCGGTAATCCCCGGAAGATTCTTCCATGCCCAGTAAAGAGCCGTCAGTTCGCTGTACAGCGGATTGAGGAAAGATATATTCTCTCCTGTATTATCGGCAGTAAAACCCTCCGGTATCTCCTCGTGAAGACTGCTGCCGGCAAATACCGGCAGATACATATCCCCGTGAGGGACATCAGCTTCCTTGTGCGAAGCAACTATTATCCTGATATCTGGCTTACTGCTTTCCATAGACTTATTATATCATCCCAATCTGTGTTAAACTGTTCCATATGGATGACTATGTAAGGAAAACGGCGCGCAGGCTTCATGCAATGGCATCTGCAGGACTCCTTTATTCGAAGGACAAGTTCGATATCGAGCGGTACAAGGAGATAATAGATATCGCTGCGGATATGCTTGCCCGTGAGATGCCGCCCGGCGTCATGACCGGAGAGGAAGTGAGGAACCTTTTCGAGATGAATGACGGATATCCTACTCCCAAGTGCGATCTGAGGATGGCGGTGTTCGATGATGAGGACCGCATCCTGATGGTGAAGGATTACGACGGCAAGTGGACACTTCCGGGAGGATGGTGCGAATATGATCATACCTTGAGGGAGAATGTAATCAAGGAAGTCGTCGAAGAGAGCGGAATACACGTGGAACCGGTGAGGCTGGTGGCTGTGCTGGATCACAAGCGCAACAACAATCCCGGATCATTCTTCTGTTCATATAAGTTCATTGTCTTATGTGAACCTCACGGCGGCAGCTTCGTCGAGAATATCGAGACGACCGAGGCAGGTTTCTTTGCATTGAACGATCTTCCCGAATTCAACGAGCATAAATGCAACAGGGCGCAGATCGATATGTGCCTGAAGGCCAAACATTCAGAACACTGGGAGTGCGTATTTGATTAATCCGTTCGTATATCTTTCCGTCAAACTGTCGCGTTTCTCAGACGTTTTGAGAGACAGGCGGATCTGCGGGATGTCACTGGGACGCTTTGTGCCGACGCCCTTCTCCGGTTCACACGGGGCCACGGGAAGTCAGTCGATCCCGTATAAAGGACTTGAGGATATATTTGAGAATGTCAGGCTGACACCTGATGATTCGTTCATCGATATAGGGTGCGGCAAAGGGCGGGTTCTCGCATATATGG
>CADBNJ010000242.1 GCA_902795955.1 Oscillospiraceae bacterium | reverse complement strand
TGAGATCAGAGCACTTAAGATGATGGGCGCTGATGCAGTAGGTATGTCCACAGTACCTGAGGCCGTTGTTGCTTCACACTGCGGAATGAGGATCGCTGCAGTATCACTGATTTCCAATAAGGCCGCTGGTCTTACCAAAGAAAAGCTCTGTCATGAAGAAGTAATGGCATGTGCTGCCAAAGCATCTGATGACAGCTGCAAGCTCGCCAGACTGTTTATCAAGTCACTCTAAGGAGATTTTATGGCTAATTATGATATCAAGGACATTAATCTTGCTCCTTACGGACAGGAGAAGATCGATTGGGCATACAGAAACATGCCGGTACTTCGTGCCATTGAGGCCGAACTCATTGAAGAACAGCCTTTCAAAGGCCTGAAGATTGCCGTAAGCGTTCATGTTGAAGCGAAGACTGCCTGCCTTGCAAGAGCTCTTATGAGAGGAGGCGCCGATGTCGCTCTCACGGGATGCAACCCTTTGTCCACTCAGGATGATGTTGCAGCTGCTCTTGTAGCAAATGAAGGCATGAGCGTATATACAGTTCACGGTGACAGTGATGAGGAATATATTAACCATCTTAAGATGGCTTTGTCATTCGGACCTGATATCGTTATCGACGACGGCGGAGACTTCGCCATGCTGCTTCATTCAGAGCTGAAGGACCTTACCGGCAACCTTATCGGCGGATGCGAGGAGACCACAACAGGAGTACACAGACTTAACATCCTTGAGAAAGAGAACAAGCTTCTTTATCCGGTTATTGCGGTAAATGACGCACGCTGCAAGCATCTTTTCGACAACAGATACGGAACCGGCCAGTCTGTATGGACTGCGATAATGGCTACTACGAATCTCATTGTGGCGGGTAAAACTGTAGTTGTTGCAGGTTACGGAATGTGCGGAAGGGGAGTAGCTATGAGAGCCAAAGGTCTCGGTGCTAAAGTAATAGTTACTGAGATTGACCCTGTTAAGGCTTGTGAAGCCCTTATGGAAGGCTACGAGGTTATGACAATGGAGCAGGCCGCTCCTCTTGGTGATATGTTTGTTACTGTAACCGGCTGCAAGGATGTAATTACTGCCAAGCATTTCGAGCTTATGAAAGATGGAGCCATCTGCTGCAATGCAGGTCACTTCGACTGTGAGGTAAGCGTAAAGGACCTTACTCAGATGTGTACCGCAAGCAAGGAGCTTAGACACAACATCATCGGTTATGAACTTAAGAACGGAAAGACAATCAGTGTCATAGCCGAGGGAAGACTTGTAAACCTCGCTGCAGGTGACGGACACGCGGTCGAGATCATGGATATGAGTTTCGCTTTGCAGGCACAGTCAGCACGGTATATTGCCAAGAACGGCAGGGGACTTGAGAACAAGGTTTATATGGCTCCTGAAGTTATAGACAACAGGGTGGCTGAAATACTGTTGCAGACCCGTAATATCAGCATTGACAAGCTTACTGAAGAGCAGGAGAAATACATAAACTCCTGGGACTTTTGACGCTTGACACTTTACGGCTTAATGAGTATTCTTTTTAAGCCGAAATCTTTTGCCAATGTGGCTCAGGGGTAGAGCAATTCACTCGTAATGAATAGGTCGTGGGTTCGATTCCCACCATTGGCTCCACAGTTTACGGACCTCTTTCTTGTAAAGGAAGGGGTTTTTTATTGTCCCCATAACTGTCTCGCACCATTTTCTCAGGGAAACGGTATTTCTTCCGCGCAAACACCCTATTCTTTTCCGGAAACTTTTTTCCTTATCAGATCAACTGCTCCGTTGATCACCCTTGAAGCAATAAATGCGGTCAAAGACAGCACAAAGAACATGATCAGATTGCGCGGGATGCCCCAGATATCATATGACCTTATGAAATAATGAAGCTGTGCATCGAACAGACGCTGTACAATGTAAAGTTCAAAGCAGAAGGATCCCCAGAAGGCCAACACCTTATGGAGAGCTTTCGCCTTGATAACATCAAGAAGGAATGCGCAGATATAGACAGTTGACAGCCCGAGTGCAAAAGTCGGCAGGAAACTGAGATAGACTCCGAACAGCTCGAGATAACTGTAATAATTATTTGCATAAGACAGAACCCAGCCCATCACAAGAAGTGACACCATTCCCAGCCAGAACACAGATCGGTATCTGATCTTGTATCCGTTCTTTATGAGATTGCCGATCATCATGCCGGTGACAAAAGTTGGTATCCTGTTGATGAGATAATAAAGATCACCGCGGATGTACGGCATAAGACAAATTGATGAGATATACCAGATAACCAGCATGATCACGCTCGTTATGACCGGGTGGCCGGTCCTATCCAGCAATTTCTGGTACCACGGAGCTGCCAGGTAGAGGATGATTATGGCAGTTACAAACCACAGATATGAATTAACGCTCGTGGTGAAGAACCTGATGCCCGTTATATTCAACAGATAATCCACAAACGTCCAGTGCTCGGTAAATATCATCACGATACCTGACAGAAGATAAACCGGAAGGATCCTCAGTGCCCGGCGGCCGTAGAATTGCAGTACCGAACTGTTCTTCTTCAGAGAGAATACTACTGACATTCCCGACAGTATCAGGAAGACATCGACCCCGTAGAAGGACACTCGCAGGACAAACTCTTCAACATCATACATTGCCGTCCCTGCCGGAAACACCGGCAGGAATTCATGAAAAACGCAGATGATAATGGCTGCAATGCCCATGAGAGCATTGCGGTGTTTTGAGATCAGGGCGAGATCACCTGTCAGAAGGCCGTTGTCTTCTTTGCTGTCCATATATCTATTTTATCATTCTGTTGTAAGCACTGATAATGGCTCTTACAGAAGATTTTGTAACAGAGCTTGATACCCCCGCTCCGAGATATATCTTACCGGTATCATGATTCTTCAATTCAATATACGTGATAGCGGCAGAATCCGAACCGGACTTCATGGCATGCTCGCTGTACATTGCGATATGGAATCCTACTCCGGTCATATCCGAGAAAGCCTTGGTAAATGCATCGAGGAGACCGTTACCTTCAGAAGATATCTCATGCCTGACGCCATTATAGGATATGACTGCATCAACACGGCTCGTCTTGTCGCTCGTGGCATGCTCCGTAAAGCTCTCGAGGCTATACGGCGTCATGACATTGATATAGTTATCATCGAAGAGATCGAATACCTGCTGCGGCAGGAGTTCCTTGCCGCCGTGATCTGTCTC
>CADBNJ010000241.1 GCA_902795955.1 Oscillospiraceae bacterium | reverse complement strand
TCAAATCCAGTCCCAATAATTGGTCAGTCATTACAAATTGTTATATTTTCGTATTAATTGTCGACAAAATTCCATTGACATTGTTGTAACATATCAATACAATAAGCTTATTAGAAATACGAACAAATGTTTATGGAGGCGTAATATGGCTAAGAGTAAGAATGCAGGTAAGAATTCAGTATCTCCCGTTACAGATCAGTCAGAGAGGAAGAAGGCGCTGGACGCGGCGCTTGCACAGATAGAGAAGCAGTTCGGACAGGGCGCTGTAATGAGACTCGGAGATAAGAGCAATGTTCAGATTGATTCTATTTCCACAGGTGCGCTGTCACTCGATATGGCGCTCGGCATCGGCGGACTGCCCAGAGGAAGGATCATCGAGATCTACGGACCTGAATCCTCAGGTAAGACCACAGTTGCACTTCACTGTGTAGCTGAGGCACAGAAGCAGGGCGGTTCCTGCGCATATATCGACGCTGAGCACGCGTTAGATCCCGTATATGCAGCAGCTATCGGAGTCGATGTTGATAATCTCATCCTGTCACAGCCTGATACAGGTGAGCAGGGACTTGATATTTGCGAGACTCTCGTCAGATCCGGCTGTATCGATGTCATCGTAATCGACTCCGTTGCAGCACTCGTACCTAAGGCAGAGATCGAGGGTGACATGGGTGATTCTCATGTTGGACTTCAGGCAAGGCTCATGAGCCAGGCATTGAGGAAGCTGGCAGGTATCGTATCCAAGTCAGGAACGATCTGTATCTTCATCAACCAGCTCCGTGAGAAGGTCGGTGTAATGTTCGGCAATCCCGAGACTACTCCCGGCGGACGTGCACTGAAGTTCTATGCATCAGTAAGACTGGATGTCAGAAGAGTCGAGTCATTGAGGAACGGTACAGAGGTGATCGGTAACCATACACGTGTCAAGGTCGTTAAGAACAAGGTAGCTCCTCCGTTCAAGGAGGCCGAGTTCGATATCTTCTACGGCAAGGGAATCTCTTCCGAGAGCTGTGTGATCGATCTGGCAGTTGAGAACAACATCATCGAGAAGAGCGGATCATGGTTCTCCTATAAGGGTGAGAAGATCGCTCAGGGTAAGGATAATACAAGGATCTACCTCGAGAAGAACCCTGATATCTGCAAGGAGATCGAGGAACTCATAAGAGATTCTTATAAGCCTTCTGATGAAGTCATCCCTGATGATGCAGACGGCGACGAAGAGTTCGATGAGGATGCTGATGCTGATGATGATATCCTCGGCATTGATGTAGACTGATGACGGACAATAATGCATATCGTGATGCTCTGTCAGCTGCGATCAAGCACATTGGTATAGCAACATATTCTTCAGGGAAGATCTTTGTCTATCTTACGGGCAAGGGCTTTCCTGAGGATATTGCATCAGCTGTAGTCAGTGAGCTTATAGAGCGCGAATATATCAACGACAGGAAGGCATCGAGGAAGGTCATTATATCCAGGACAGGCAAGAAGCAGGAGAGCAGGGATTATATCCTTAAGCGTCTGCTGGCTGCCGGCATTGCATCTGATGTAGCTGAGAGCGTTGCATCGGAGCTTGAGCCGGACAGTAAGACATGCTACAGTTTATATACTTCATTGGGCTTTGAAGAGGACAGTGATGAGATAAGAACGGAGATGATAGATACGGCATTAAGACGCGGATACACATATGAGCTGGCTTCCGCAGTCTATAATGTCTGGGTCGATAATCTCGGGACTGACACGTCCGGGAATTAACAGGGGGGATATATGGATCGTTCGCAACTGGTTAAGCGCTTATTTGAACTTCAGGATAACGACTATCGTCAGATGCAGATCCGGACGATCCCGTCTGTTGATGAGGATGCCATAATAGGCGTCAGGACGCCTGATCTGAGAGCAATGGCAAAGGAACTGAACGGCACTGAGTTTGCCGGAGAGTTCCTGAGTGATCCGTCTCATCAGTACTTTGAAGAGAATCAGCTCCATGCTTTCCTCATATCACTTGATAAGGACTTCGACAGTTGCATCGGCAGGATCCAATCATTCCTCCCGTATGTTGACAACTGGGCAACCTGTGACCAGATGATCCCCAAGGTGTTCAGGAAGAATCACGATAAACTTCTGAAGCACGTTAAGATCTGGATCAAGAGCAGGAATATTTACACCGTCAGGTTTGCCATCAAGGTCCTGATGGATCATTTCCTTGATGAAGATTACGATGACAGATATCCTGAGATGGTCGCCCGGGTCAAGACCAATGAATACTATCTGCAGATGATGATCGCATGGTATTTTGCCACGGCTCTGACCAAGCAGTATGACAGTGTTCTTGCCTATATGGAGGAGAAGAGACTGTCTCCGACAATACACAAGATGACGGTAAGGAAGTGCTGTGACAGCTTCCGTATACCCGACGAACATAAGAAATATTTGCGTTCTCTCTGATTTTTGTGTATATTCGGTTGGTATGAATAACAGTAATATCAACATAACGATCATAGCGCTCGGCTGTTCCAAGAACCTCGTCGATGCAGAATGCATGAGCAAACTCCTTAAGGATGAGGGGTATTCGGTAATAAATGACATCAATGATTCTGATGTCGTTATAATCAATACGTGCGGTTTTATCGAATCGGCGAAGACCGAGGCGATCGATACTATTCTGGATTGTGCGGATTATAAGGAAGGTGACGGCAGGCTCAAGTATATTATAGTTACCGGATGTCTGTCACAGCGTTATCCGGGGGACATTCTCAAGGATCTTCCGGAGGTCGATGCTGTTCTCGGCACATCTCATTATGGCGATATCTGTAAGACGGTAAGCGAGTTGATGTCGGCGGAACACAAGGCTGAGGATAAGATATGCAATGTATCTGAAGCGGGAAGTCTTGATCACCTTATCACTGATAAGGATGTCTCGACCGGCAGTTATGCCTGGGTTAAGATCGGCGAGGGATGCCTTCACCGCTGTGCTTTCTGTGCGATACCTCTGATACGGGGCAACTTTATCTCCAGACCGATGGAGGATATCATCAAGGAGGCGGAGATCCTTGCTTCCAAGGGTTATAAGGAACTTGTTCTGGCGGCTCAGGATACTACGAATTACGGTGTTGATCTGTATAAGAAGCGTTCTACTGCTGAGTTGATACACAGATTGTCTGAGATCGATGGGGTAGAGCTCATAAGGGTTATGTACGGATATATGGACGGGATAACCGATGAACTGATCGAGGAAGTGAGGACCAATCCCAAGGCGGCACATTATTTCGATATACCGATACAGCATGGCAGCAACAGGATCCTCAAGGCGATGAACAGGTTCGATACCGAGGAACTGATCACGAAGAAGCTGGAGCTGATCAGGTCGAAGATACCGGACGCGATAATCAGGACTACTGTTATGGTCGGTTTCCCGGGAGAGACTGAGGAGGACTATGAGAGGCTGAAGGATAATCTCAGGAGATGGAGATTTGACAGGCTTGGTTGCTTTATTTTCTCGCCGGAAGAGGGGACGAAGGCTTATGATATGCCTGATCAGATCCCCGATGAAGTCAAAAAAGAGCGGTATGATGGAATATATGAGCTGCAGAGACAGATATCTGCGGAACTGACAAAGCAAAGAATATCCACGGAAACGGTCGTAACTATTGATTCTATCGCGGAAGATGGTATATTTTACAAAGGAAGAAGTTACGGAGAGGCGCCGGAGGACGATCCGGTCGTCTATGTGCTTGTTCCCGAAGATGAGAACCGTGAGCTTAGAATAGGAGGCAGATACCCTGTCAGAATAGTCGATTGCTCTGATTACGATATGACAGGAGTTATTATATGAACTTACCTAATAGATTATCGCTGCTGAGGATCTTTCTGATCCCTTTCACGCTTTTGTTTATGTTGCCGATAAAGATATACGGATTTGAACCGCAGGGTTGGAATGATTTTGTTACCAATCACGGAATGGTCATTGCTGCCGTTATATTTATCGTTGCTTCGCTGACGGATTTCTTCGACGGCCAGATAGCCAGAAGGAGAGAACTGGTTACAAATCTCGGTAAGTTCCTCGATCCTCTTGCAGACAAGGTGCTCGTTATCAGTGTGCTCCTGGGACTTCTGCAGCTCGGCAGAGTCAATGCATGGTGCGTAATGATCATCGTGTTCAGGGACTTCATGATGTCAGGCATAAGGCTCGTTGCCGCCTCCAAGGGAGAGGTAATGGCAGCCAAGATGATAGGTAAGGTAAAGACGGCTGTCCAGATGATCGCCATCGTTTATCTGTTGTTCGAACCCACGCTCTACAGGCTGACAAGCGGGGCGCAGCAGTATCCGCTGCCGGTGTGTACGATCTCCATCATAGGTGATGTGCTGTTCGATCTGTGCGTGCTTCTTACGATCATCTCGGGACTTGATTATCTGTTCAAGAATCTTGACCTTTTCAAAGAATCCAAGTAATTGCCTGTGTATTTTTAAAATAACTATTGACAATTTTAGTCTGTTACATTAAAAGTATTTGTAGATTGTATAAGCAATCATATTTGGAGGTAAACATAACATGACAAGAGAAGAATTATTCGACAGCATTAAGACAATGATCGTAGATCAGCTCGGCGTTGATGAGTCAACAATCACAGAGGAGTCTTCCTTTATTGATGATCTCAATGCTGATTCACTCGATATGGTAGAACTCGTTATGGCTATGGAGCAGGAATTCGATATCGAGATCCCTGACGATGTAGCTGAGAAGGTTACTACAGTAAGAGACGCAATCGACTACATCAAGGGTCTGGAAGAGCAGTAATAATTTTTGATTATAACGCTGTAGCTGGATGCTTATGCATTCAGCTATTTTTTTAAGAGGAATGCCATGATCGATATTGATTATTCCGGATTTGAGCAGAAGCTGGGTTATGTATTCAAGGAGAAGGGACTCCTGAAGACGGCATTCACACACACGACGTATGTTTTTGAGAAGGGCGGAGAGCATTGGCAGTCCAACCAGCGTTTGGAGTTCATCGGAGATGCGGTGCTCGATGTGGTCGTCGGGGAGATGATCTACGATCTTAGGCCCAAGTGCGATGAGGGATTCCTGTCGAAGACGAGAAGTGCGGCGGTGTGTGAGCGGTCTTTCGCCGAGATCGCGAGGGAGCTGGACATGGGTTCGTATCTTCTACTCGGCAAGGGCGAGGCGCAGAGCGGCGGAGCAGACAAGGATTCCAATCTGGCAGACTGTTTTGAGTCGGTGATAGCGGCAGTTTACTTCGACGGCGGGTTCGATGCGGCAAGGGATGTAATTTATAAAAATCTTTCTGATACGGTGAATAAGGCCGTAAACGGTGAGATCTTTATGGACTACAAGAGCAAGCTCCTGGAGATATCGCAGAACAAAGGGCACAGGCACACGATATCGTTTGTCATTGTGGACGAGCGGGGACCTGCGCACTGCAAGGAATTTGACTGCGAGGTCTATGCCGATGACACATTCCTGGCCAAAGCAACGGGCCACAGTAAGAAGGACGCGGAGCAGAAGTGCGCCAAGGAAGCGATAGCTGTTTATAATTCCACTTTTGTGAATATGTAAACCGCTTTTGTGGTATAATTGGGCGATGTATCTCAAGAGAATCGAAATTCAGGGTTTTAAATCATTTCCCGAGAGCACTCTAATCGAGTTCGATACGGGTATGACGGCTATAGTAGGGCCTAACGGAAGCGGTAAATCCAATGTTACCGACGCTGTCCGCTGGGTTCTGGGTGAGCAGAGCGCGAAGTCCCTCAGAGGCGGCAAGATGGAGGATGTCATCTTCAACGGTACCGCTACGAGGAAGGCGATGAACTACGCCGAGGTTACCCTCACGCTTGATAACGGCGATAAGTACATAGATTATGATTTCCCTGAGATCCAGGTCACGAGAAGGCTCTACAGGTCAGGCGAGAGCGAATACCAGATCAATAAGGTCAACTGCCGTCTGAAGGACATTGTCGGCCTTTTCCTGGATACGGGTATCGGTAAGGACGGTTATTCCATAGTAGGTCAGGGCAGAGTCGATGAGATCCTGTCGACCAAGTCTGAGGACAGGCGTTATGTCATAGAGGAAGCAGCCGGAATCGTTAAGTACAAAGTCCGTAAGGAGGAGTCCGAGAGGAAGCTTGCTTCAACCGAGCAGAACCTCTTAAGGATCGACGATGTTCTCGCCGAGCTCAATGAGCGCAAGGGACCGCTTGAAGAGCAGAGCAAGAAGGCGATCCGCTATCACAAAGTATATGAAGAACTGAAGACGAAGGATATATCGCTCCTCGTTCACAGGATAACCGAAGCAAATACGGCGATGGGTGATTCCGCCAGCATCAAGGAACAGCTCGAGACGGAGATCAAGGAGCAGGAAGACCGCTTCATCGCGTTAAGGGAAGAGAATCTGGAGCTCACCAACAAGAGTGAGCAGCTGGAGGAAGAGATAGAGAACAAGAGGCAGGAACTGTCTGACGTTACAGAGGTCCAATACGAGAAGAATTCCGACCGCAAGGTCCTTGCCGAGAGAAGGAGCCAGACCGAGAAGGATATCAACGACAACAAGTTCGATAACGATTCGGCGGCAGTACGCATCAAGACGCTGGAAGCAGAGCGCAAGGGCCATCTTGATAAGGCGGAGAAGATCCTGTCCGATTGTAATGACATCAAGACTCAGACAGCTGAGCTGGCTAAGCAGAGGGATGCTCTGCTTGCCGAATACGAGCAGGAAGAGAAGAGCAGAAGCGCCATCAGGACGAGGATCGATAAGAAGACAGATGAGCTTTATTCGAGCCGCGAGAATATTAATCTGACGGCTGCGAAGATAGAATCCCTCAAGGAGCAGATAACAAGGATCTCGGAACAGCTCGGGACGTTCAACGAGGGCGTTAAAGAGCTTCAGGGATCTCTTGATGAGGCTGATAAGCGCTGGAAAGAGATGACCAAGTCCGAAGGTGAAGTCCAGGACGATATCAAGGTGCGCAATGACAAGCTGGCTGTGCTTAATGAGAAGCAGATAGAGCTTAACAAGTTCTTTGAGAAGAATAACAGCGAATTCCTGTCCAAATGTGCGCGCCTGCGTACGCTCAAGGACCTTGAGAAGCGCAAGGAAGGATATCAGGAATCGGTAAGGCGCCTGCTGGACGAGATCGAAGGTGACCAACCGCTCAAGAGCAAAGTCGTAGGTGTGCTGGGTGACCTGATATCAGTTGACAAGAAATACGAGACTGCAATCGAGATCGCACTCGGGAACGCCATCCACAACCTTGTTACGAAGAAGGAGAAGGATGCTGCTGACCTGATCGGCGTGCTCAAGACTAAGAGACTCGGAAGGGTTACGTTCCTGCCGATAGAGAACATCAAGGCAAGGCCGATACCTGCTGACATAGATGCCAAGGCATCGATCCAGAGGGGATATATCAATACGGCTGACGAACTTGTTGAGTGTGATAAGCAGCTCAGGGATATCGTGTCCAACCTTCTGGGAAGGATAATAATTGCAGATGATCTTGATAATGCCAGGATCATTGCAAGCAAGACGGATCACCAGGTGAAGGTAATAACGCTCGAGGGTGATTCTATCAATCCGGGCGGCTCGCTTACCGGCGGCAGCGTCCGTAAGTCGGGTGTGGGTATACTCGGCAGAGCCAGAGAGATCGAAGACCTGACAAAGCAGACGGATGAGCTTGAGGCCAAGCTGTCTGACAATGAGGAGAACCGTCAGGAAGTCGATGATAAGATCGGCGTCCTGAACAGGGAGGTCATGCTGCTGGGTGAGCAGCTGAAGTATTTCGCGATGGAGCGTGTAAAGGCGGAGACCGATTACCGCAATATCGAGAGCAAGATAAACGAGAGTGATACGCAGCGTCAGGAGACGGAGGCACTTCTCAAGAAGATATCAACAGACAAGCTCAGGCTGGAGGATGACCTCGAGGAACTCAAGAGGATCGAACAGGAACTCAGCAACGAACTGTCTGACTTCAAGGAGGACAGCAAATCGGGCGACATCAAGGCGGCCGGGTTTACTGCCAGGCTTGACGAGATCAGGGATAAGATCGCAGAGCTGACTTCTAACTCAGAGAGGCTGCTGGCCGAACGCAACGGCGTTATAAACCTGGCTGATCACATCAAGATACAGATCAATGCAGTCAACGCCGAGGTCGAGGAGCGCAACAAGGCTATTGAGGAGGACGAGGCATCTCTTAAGGAGATCGATAAGGAGATCGCGGAAGCCGAGAAGGATATCAAGGAACTTGCCGGCAAGGCCGAAGAGCTCCAGAAGGTCGTTGATGAACTGATGAAGCAGAAGGCCGATATCGACACAGGCATGTCGGGATTCGTCAATAAGCTGACATCGATCAGCGATTCCATCAATAACCTGCGCAACAAGCTCAATAATCACGTGGCCAAGTACGAGAAATATATCAACGAGATCGACTTCTCCAAGAACCGCCTGTGGGAGGATTACGAGGTCACATACGATAACGTGAAGGATTCATGCGCACCTGTTGAGGATGCGTCTGCGCTGGCCAAGGAGATCGTCAAGCATAAGAACGAGATCAAGAATATAGGTCCGGTGAACCTCGATTCGGTCGATGAGTACCGTGAATTGTCCGAGAGACTGGAATTCATGACGAACCAGCGCAACGACATATTCGAGGCCAAGACGAACCTCGAGAAGGTCATCTCCGATCTCGTTAATGAGATGCAGCAGCAGTTTATTGCGCAGTTCGAGATAATCAATAACAACTTTAAGCGCGTGTTCTTCGACTTGTTCGGAGGCGGAACGGCGGAGATCGTGCTCGATTCGGAGGATGTTCTCAACTGTAACATCGAGATCAAGGCGCAGCCGCCGGGCAAGAAGCTGCAGAGCCTGACGCTCCTGTCAGGCGGCGAGAGGTGTCTTACCGCGATCGCGCTTCTGTTCGCCATATTGGAGCTCAAGCCGTCGCCGTTCGTAATCCTCGATGAGGTCGAGGCGGCTCTTGATGATGTCAACGTCACCAGGTTCACGGACTTCGTCAGAAGGTACTGCGTCAAGTCGCAGTTCATTCTCGTAACCCATCGAAAGGGTACAATGGAGGCTTGTGACCGCATGTACGGCGTCACTATGGCTGAGCGCGGTATATCCAAGATATTGTCTATGAGACTTAGTTAAGGGGGATCTATGGGTTTATTTGATGCATTTAAGAGAGGTCTTGATAAGACGAGAAAGTTCTTTGGCGGCGGATTTACGAAGATCGCCGCTATGACCGGACATTTCGACGAGGATCAGCTGGATGAACTGGAGGAACTGATGGTCCGCGCCGACTGCGGCGTTCAGGCGAGCATGGACATCATCGACCGTGTCAAGGAAGACATCAAGAGAACGGGTGACAACAGCAAGGAAGCCGTTCTCGGTTCGGTAAGGACGCGCATGGAGGAGATACTCGGCGACAAGAGCACATACGAGCTCGTCCCGGGCAAGCTCAACATCCTGCTTCTTGTAGGAGTCAACGGTACGGGCAAGACTACTACGGCCGGCAAGCTCGCCGCAAGATATAAGGCTGAGGGCAAGCGGGTCATTATTGCCGCTGCCGATACTTTCAGGGCTGCCGCAGTCGAGCAGATCAAGGTATGGGGCGAGAGGACCGGCACGACAGTAATCTCACAGGGTGCTGACGGCTCAGATCCTGCAGCTGTCGTTTATGATTCGGTTCATGCTGCGATCGCACGTAAGGCTGACATCCTGATAGTCGATACCGCAGGAAGACTTCACAACAAGAAGAACCTGATGGATGAGCTTGCCAAGATCAAGCGTATCATCGGACGTGAAGCACCTGACAGCGTCGTTAAGTCAATGCTCATCATCGATGCGACAACAGGCCAGAACGGAGTTCTGCAGGCTCAGAGCTTCTCTGAGGTCGTCGATCTTGATTATCTCGGCGTAACAAAGCTCGACGGCAGTGCCAAGGGCGGAGTGATCGTGGCTGTAGCTTACATCTGCAAGGTTCCGGTGGTGCTTGCGGGTCTCGGTGAGGGAATAGAGGACCTTGTCGATTTTGACCCAAAGATATTTGTGGATTCGTTGTTGGCTCAAGAATAGTAAATATAGATTCCGGAGGTGGGGTTATGGCAAATTCATTACGCAAGACGGCTGCTGTTATTCTGACGATGCTGATGCTGGTCAGCGTCATTCCGT
>CADBNJ010000240.1 GCA_902795955.1 Oscillospiraceae bacterium | reverse complement strand
TTCTTTTATCCTACAAACTCGTCCAGCGCAGGCATCAGTGTCTTATTACGCGTCGATGAGATATTGTTGCAGAAGATGACATCCTGGATGTGATACTTGTCGACCACGCCCGTCAGCTTCAGTGAAGAGATCTTCTTGTAGTATCTGTAATCGACCACATACACGTACTGATAATCGGGGACGAGGAAAGGCGTGAAGGCATTTCCGAATGATTCCTTGATTATGAGGCATGCGGATCCGTCAGTCTTCGTAGGGTTCGTTATCACTGACCAGGGCTGGTCTCCGCCGATGAACGTATTATACTTGGAGCTTGACGCCCATGTGGACACATCGGTAACTATATGCCAGCCCTCGAGGGGAGTTCCGTCTTTCTGCATGATCTCGATCTTATTTGTGGCATTGGGTGTGTATGCCACAACAGTATCGGGATTGTTCAATAGTTTGTTCTTATCGGAATCCCTGTAGAAAGAGCCTTTGAAGTTATCAAATTCTCTCTTCGTGAAATCATTCTCAAGTGATGCGTGACCTCTGCCGCGGAGCTTGGCAAATTCAAGATAGGCATACCATGCACCGTCGGCCGTCCAATGATGGTCGTTGCGGAAATATATATACTCGTTGCGGTGGCTGCGCATTACATCGAACAGCTCGACCTTGTTGACACCGCTGATGGAGCCGTACATGTAGTCGATCGCTTTCTTCTGATCGGCAACATTTGTGATCGTTTCTCTTACGGAGGCGGCGAGAGTAATATCCATGCTCGTCGGAATGATCATGGTGTAGACATTTGCCTTGCCGTTCAGAAGCTGTCCTGCCCTGTTAATGGCGCCTACATACGTATCTGCAAGGGACTGCACGAAATGATAATACTCATATCCGGTGTCGCCTACTATAAGCAGGGAACTGAGCTTCTTGACAGGGACCCCCGTCATATCGGGATCAGTGATCTCTGCTGTGGAT
The DNA here is from genome assembly GCA_902795955.1 of Oscillospiraceae bacterium. Taxonomy (GTDB): domain Bacteria; phylum Bacillota; class Clostridia; order Saccharofermentanales; family Saccharofermentanaceae; genus Saccharofermentans. The sequence goes on along the minus strand of CADBNJ010000240.1, from coordinate 14,464 downwards.
TCCGTTGTCTCTTCCGTAGATTCAGACGTCTCTGACACCGATGTGTCAGATGTCGCAGATGTTCCTTCCGTAGCTGTCGTAATGACTGCCGACGGGGACTTCGTATCGCTTGGAGTGGCATCTGTACCTGCTCCAGTGCTGCATGATGTAATGAGTGATGCGGCAATGAGTGATGCCGCGATCACCGGTCTGATATTCTTAAATCTGTGCATTATCGTTCTCCTTTTACTTTACAAATTCATCGAGAGCGGGAACAAGAGTCTTGTTACGCGTTGATGAGATGTTGTTGCAGAAGATTACATCCTGGATGTGGTACTTGTCGACCACGCCGGTAAGCTTCAGCGATGAGATCTTCTTATAGTATCTGTAGTCAACTATGTATACATACTGATAGTCAGGGACGAGGAACGGCGTGAATGCGTTGCCGAAAGAGTCCTTGATAATGAGACATGCGGATCCGTCAGTCTTTGTGGGGTTCGTTATCACTGACCAGGGATTGTCACCGCCGATGAATGTATTGTATTTGGAACTTGCTGTCCAGGTGGATACATCTGTTATGACATGCCAGTTCTCAAGAGGCGTGCCGTCTTTCTGCGTGATCTCGATCTTGTTGGTGGCAACGGGAGTGTATGCCGTAACGGTATCGGGATTATTGAGCTTGGGATCCTTTTTGGAATCATTGTAGAATGTTCCGAGGAATCCGGAGAACTCTCTCTTGGTAAAGTCTGTCTCAAGATTAGCGTGGCCTCTTCCTCTGAGCTCTGCGAACTGCAGGTACGCATACCATGCACCGTCAGCCGTCCAGTGGTGGTCATTGCGGTAGTAAATGTACTCGTTGCGGTGATTCTTCAATACATCAAAGAGTTCGACTTTCTGAACGCCGGTCATTGAGCCGTACATGTAATTGATGGCCTTCTTCTGATCTGATACATTTGTTATCGTGTCTCTTACCGAAGCAGGGAGGGTAATGTCCATGCTCGTAGGTATGATCATGGAATAGACCGTAGCTTTGCCCTGGAGGAGCTGCCCTGCTCTGTTTATCGTTGAGATGTACTTATCTGCAAGGGACTGCACGAAATTATAATACTCATATCCCGTATCGCCGACGATCAGTAAGGCACCCAGCTTCTCAACGGGAACGTCGTCCATGTTGGGGTCGGTTATGTCGGCAGAAGTCTCCGACGCGCTTGTGTTGTCGGTACTGCTTGTATTATCGCTGCTTGATGACGGTTCTGTATTATCCGTGTTACCGGTAATATCTGAAGTTTCCGATGACATGGGCGCATCGGGGATGTCATCGCCCTGCTCGACATCGCCGTGGATCTGGGTGGATGCGGGCTTCAGGATCGAGTTGATGCCGGAGTTAAGCGAGAAATACATATCGCGGAGCGGATATGTATCAGCGAACCAGTCGCTGATACCGGAGAAGTATTTGCCGCTGAAGAATGCTTCGGCGGTGAACTCCGGGAATTTGGTCAGTTCACGCTTCTCCGCTTCGGATGTCTTGGGATGGAATGCCGGGATCCACGATACTACCGCCATCAGTATGAATACGATGGAGAAGACGTTGATGCCGATCAGCTTATAATCAAATTTGTCTTTGTTGAACATAATCTGTACTCCTTAAGATCAGGTTGGGCGGATCAGAATTTCCAGTAGAGGAACGGGTTGTAGCTGTCTCCCACGAGGAAGATAGTGGCAAGCAGCAGGCATACTACCGGTGTAGCTATGGTGCCGATCGCAAATACAGCCCTTGCCTTGGGTGATCTCTCATATTGTTTGTTGACGTATCTGGATATTGCCGGAATGATCGGCGAGCAGGCGATTGCACAAATGATCAGGAAAATGATATTTGTCTTGACCGCCGTCGATGTCTCGAAATTCGTGAAGCCTGCAGGCGTATTGCCGAAGATGCCCTTGAATGCCGCACCGAGGACCTTGAAGTCCGTGAACTTGAACAGTACCCAGCCGAAATAGATAATGACCAGAGTGACGATGTTCGAGATGAAAGGGATCTTCTCGAGTGCGTTCTTGAGAACGAATTTCTCTATGACGAGGAATACGAAGAAATAGATGCCCCAGAGCATGTAGTTCCAGGATGCGCCGTGCCAGAATCCCGTCAGGGCCCACACGACGAGCAGGTTGAATATCTGCCTTCCCGTCGAGCACCTGTTGCCTCCGAGTGGAATATATACGTAATCACGGAAGAAGCTGGACAGTGACATGTGCCATCTCCTCCAGAAATCGGTTACTGACTTGGCAGTGTAAGGATAGTTGAAGTTCTCCAGGTAATGGAAGCCGATCATTCTGCCCATGCCGATCGCCATGTCGGAATAAGCCGAGAAGTCGAGATAGATCTGGAACATGAATGCCAGGCATCCGACCCAGAGCGCGAGTGTGGGTCTTGTCATTATCAGCTTGAGCGCTTCATCCGGAGCGATCTTGTCTGCCACGAGCATTGAATCTGCAATGGCGCCGCAGGTATTGGCCAGAACGGCCTTCTTGGCAAGACCTACAGTGAATCTGGTGATACCGTAGGACAGGTCGGTTACTGTGACCTTACGCGAAGTGAGTTCCTTGTTGACGTCGCTGTACCTGACGATGGGGCCTGCGATACACTGATGGAACAGGCTGACATACATGAGAAGGGTGGGGAAGCTCTTCTGTGCTTCGACCTCGCCCCTGTAAACATCGACAACGTATGACAGGAGCTGGAACGTGTAGAAGGAGATACCGATGGGGAGCACGATGTTCGCGATCGTGTCCGGCACACCGAAAATATTCTTGAACTGACCGACAAAGAAAGTCGCATACTTGAACAATCCCAGAAGTCCCAGGTCGATCAGACATGCCAGGATGAGACCTGTCTTGGCTATCTTCGTCCGGGCGCCGACCGCGTGGATTCCGCGGGCTATCAGATAATCTGCCAGAGCCATGCCGATCATAAGGAAAACGGCGATCGGTTCACCCCATGCGTAGAATACCAGTGAGAAAGCGAGCATTATATAGTTCTTGGCCTTCTGCGACTTGGTCACAAAGTAAAGGATAAGGTTCAGCGGCAGAAAGACAAATACAAAGAAAAGGCTTGAGAAAACCATTGTATCCCCCATTCACTTTTATTAATAAAAAATATTATAACACTGTTATATGTCATCGCCGTATTAATCTTACATGACAACAATGACCCGGATTATCTGCTTCTTTCTGTATATTTGTTCAAAAAAGGCGAAACAAGCATTGCGAGAATTCTCGACATTTACAGATGAAACGCCTCTCTGATTGAACTATAATCGTAGAGTCCGGTGCAACCGGACAGAACAAGAATTTGAGGAGAGTTTATTATGAAGAAGTTTATCATGAAGGCTGTATCTCTTGCTCTTGTAGGTGCAATGGGCTTTGCTTTTGCCGGCTGCTCCGGTAAGAGCCAGAGTTCCGAGAGTTCGGATGCATCTGCAGCAGAGGAACAGTTCACGATCGAGAAGGGCAAGCTTGTTATGGCTACAAACGCCGCTTTCCCTCCTTACGAGTTCTATGAAGGCGATAAGATCGTCGGTATCGATGCAGAGATCGCGGATGCGATCGCAAAGAAGCTCGGCCTTGAGCTTGAGATCCAGGACATCGAATTCGATTCCATCGTCACAGGCGTTCAGGCTAAGAAGTACGACATCGGATGCGCAGGCATGACAGTTACCGAGGACAGGAAGCAGTCAGTTAACTTCACATCCACATATGCTACAGGCATCCAGGCTATCATCGTCAAGGACGGTTCCGAGATCACTGATTTCGACGGGCTGAAGGCAGGCACATATCATGTAGGCGTTCAGCAGGGAACAACAGGCGACATCTATATCTCAGATGAGCTGGGAGATGAGAGAGTCGAGAGATTCAACAAGGGCGCTGATGCAGTTCTTGCTCTGTCCAACGGACAGGTTGATGCGGTCGTCATCGACAATGAGCCTGCAAAGTCTTTCGTTGCAGCAAATTCAGGCCTTAAGATCCTTGAGACACCTTATGCAATCGAGGACTACGCAATGTGCGTTAACAAGGACAACGAGGTTCTTCTTGGCAAGATCAACGGTGCTCTTGATGAGCTCAAGAAGGACGGTACTCTTGACGCTATCGTTGCCAAGTACATTCCTGCAAACTGATCAGATTTCATAAAAATCTCATAAAAAGCGGAAATAGCTCTTTATTTCCGCTTTTTTATTTTTTACAATAGATACCTACGCATAAATATCGGAATACTCGGAGGAATGTGTTTTGACTCTTGGTTTTATGGCGGCTTTGCCCGATTGGCTTGTCAACTGGTGGACTGATCTGAAGGATCAGTTTATTCTCAATTTTATCAAAGACGACAGGTACAGATATATTCTCAAAGGCCTCGGCGTAACGCTTGAAGTCACCTTTTTTGCCGTCCTTCTGGGAATTGCCATCGGTGTTATCGTCGCGATAATCAGATCGACTCATGATAAGCTTGTCACCGACATGAGAGCCGGCATCGCGAGATTCATACTGAACATATTGAATGCCCTGGTCAAGCTCTATCTCACGGTCATCCGCGGAACTCCGGTAGTCGTCCAGCTCATGATCGCCTACTTTGTAATATTCTCATCATCCAAGAATAAGATCCTCGTAGCGATCCTGGCATTCGGCATCAACTCCGGTGCATACGTTGCCGAGATCATCAGGTCGGGCATAATGAGCATAGACAACGGACAGTTCGAGGCTGGAAGATCCCTGGGATTCAATTACGTTCAGACCATGATCTACATAATCATCCCGCAGGCCTTTAAGAACGTTCTGCCGGCGCTTGCAAACGAATTTATCGTGCTGCTCAAGGAGACGTCGGTATCAGGCTATATCGGGCTTGAGGATATGACGAAGGGCGGCGACATTATACGAAGCCGCACTTACTCGGCATTTATGCCGCTCCTGGCGGTGGCGCTGATATATCTGGTAATAGTGGTCTTTTTCTCAAGACTTGTTTCCATGCTGGAGAGGAGGCTGAGGAACAGTGAACGATAAGCCGGTTAATTACAGTCATCTCATACAGGTCACTGACCTCAAGAAGCATTATAACGGCGGTGACATCAAGGCGCTGGACGGTGTCAGTGTCAATATCGACAAGGGAGAGGTGGTAGTTGTTATCGGACCGTCCGGTTCGGGCAAATCGACATTTCTCCGTTCACTTAACCTTCTGGAGGTCCCCACGTCGGGGTCCATACTGTTCGAAGGTGTGGACATAACGTCACCGGACGTCAATATCAACCGGCTCAGAATGAAGATGGGAATGGTGTTCCAGCATTTCAATCTCTTTCCTCACCTGACGATACTTCAGAACATGACACTTGCGCCGCGCAAGCTCCTCGGACTGAAGAAGGAAGAGGCGGAGGCAAGAGCTATGGATCTTCTCGGCAAGGTCGCGTTATCTGACCGTGCCGGCGCTTACCCCAGCCAGCTGTCAGGCGGACAGAAGCAGCGTATTGCGATCGTAAGGGCGCTTTGCATGTCCCCTGATGTATTGCTTTTTGATGAGCCCACATCAGCGCTTGACCCCGAGATGGTCGGTGAGGTCCTTGATGTAATGAAGACTCTTGCGAATGAAGGGATGACCATGGTCGTCGTAACTCATGAGATGGGTTTTGCAAAGGAAGTCGGCAACAGAGTCATCTTCATGGATCAGGGGAGAGTCGTCATGGACAACACTCCTTCGGCCGTATTTGATAATCCGGACAACGAGAGACTCAGGACATTCCTTGCCAAAGTGCTGTAACGCGATTTTTGTTCATTATTACAAAAAGAGATTCTTTTAGCGGATCATTTGTGCTAAAATAAAATATAGTTTTTGTCGAGTGGAGGATCTGAAGTGGATACTAATACCACAAAGTTCAATTTTTCCGGTGACAGGTCAGCGAACGTAAGAGTCCTGATGACCTATGTTTACGGCGCTCTGAAGGAGAAGGGATATAATCCCATCAATCAGCTTGTCGGTTATTTTATATCCGGAGACCCCACTTATATCACGAGTTACAAGGGAGCCAGAGGTTACATCAAGAGGATCGACCGCGACGAGCTCCTGGAAGTTATTATCTCCGAGTATTGCTCCAAGCTCTGACGGTGACCGTATGCCCGGGCAGGGAAGAGTGATGGGTATTGATTTCGGGATGAGGCATATCGGTATTGCCTTGTCCGATGAACTCCGCATAATCGCCAAGGGATTTGAGACAGTCAACTGGAACGGCGTCGATGACGAATGGGCGCTGAACAGGATATGTGAGATAATCAGCGAGAAGAAGGTGTGCGAGATCGTTCTCGGACAGCCTAAGAGGACGGACGGGACAGAATCCGAATCGGAGCGCAAGGCCCTTGCTTTTGCTGATAAGCTCAAGGAGATGAGCGGTCTTGACATACATCTCTGGGATGAGAGGTTTACGACTGTGATCGCCTCCAGATACCTCCACGATACGAATATGAAGGCGAAGAAGCAGAAGAAGGTCATCGATCAGGTTGCTGCCGAGATAATACTGCAGGAATTTCTGGACTCCAATTGACATCCTGCAAGTGCTATCCGGACCGGAAAAACTTCTTTTAATCCTTTTAATATGCTAAAATATATTGTCGCACCATTATCAGCGACAATACTAGCTTTGCCGGGAGGTTTACTATGGATAATGACGAACGCGATTCTTTGATAGAGTTGGAAGACAGTGAGACCGGTGAGATCACGGAGTTTATTTACGCAGATACTTTTGATTTTAACGGCAAGACCTATGCCGTGCTCCTTACGAATGAGGAGAAGGAAGAGGATATCGAGATGGTCATCATGGAAGAGACGACCGGTGATGACGATGAGATAATGCTCAAGACGATCGACGAGGATCAGGAGGACGTTATCTACGATTATTATGACGAGCTTTGCGACGAACTCTTCGAAGATGAGGACGGCGAAGACGACGGCAAGTAATGAAGAGTAATAAGCGCAGGCCCCAGGGTAAAGGCGTCAAGAAGCCGGAGAGGATACGTGACAGGAATGATAACGAGCTGATCGTTATCAGGGATCCTTATAGCCGCAAAGACTATTTTCTGTCGGTGATCGATACTTTCGTCATGGCAAAGAAGGAGTACATCGTGATGTATAACTATGTGCCGGATGACGGATCTCATAACGACCCGGAGCTGGTGATCATGCAGACCGAGTTCTCCCAGACGGGCGATCAGTATTTCTATTCGATCAAGGATTCGATAGAGCTCGAATCGGCTTTTGTGTGTTTTATGAGACGGTATTACGGGTCTGTCAAGCAGGGCATGAGATATAAGGGAACGATTCCCGGAATGGCATAAGGTGCAGATACGTGAGCGAACCGGATAACTTTGGCAGCTATATCGATATTGATAAATACGAGCCGTTATGGAATAAGATAGGCGGGATCATCTCAGCCCTCGTCAAGGCGGCGGCAGGTGTCGGCATACTTACGGGGTCCGATTATCTGGTTGCTTATATCATGTTCCGCATCAGACTTAATCCCGGCTTCTACAGCGGTGTTTATTCGGCTGCGTCTTCAGTAGTGGCAATAATAGCACTTTTTATATTCTCGAGGGTTGAAGGATTTGTCTTCAACAGGAAGAAGTCGGATCTCATCAGATTCAGGAAGATAAATGTTGCGGAGGGCTGGACAGCTGTCCTTATAGCTTTGTCCCTTTTGATGATAGTATCGGTCTATATGCTTGTTGCAAGATGGATAAGCTCATTCCAGCAGGTGGTCGAGCAGGCGGTCAACCGCTACGATCAGAGTATGGAAGTCTATGTTCCGGAAGTTGTTTACCCCAAATGGGATCAAGTGCTCTATGCTGTTTCCATGTTTCTGCTGGTGCCTGTAGCCGAGGAATTTACGTTCAGAGGCATAATTTACGGAGCGATCAACAGGAGACTCAACGGAGCGTGGGCGATCATTCTGTCTGCATCTGTCTTCGGAATAATGCACGGATTATCGGTACATATCGGTTATGCCCTGATCTCGGGAGTTATGATAGGCCTGGCATATTATGCTTTTGACAGCATCTTTGTGACGATCATCATACATGGAATATTCAATTTCTTCGGTTCGGCGATCTTTTATTTTGCGGATGTCCTCGGGATCAGCCATAACAATCTGCCAAGCATGTTCACGGTCGAGCTGATCGCGACTGTCCCTGCGATGGCCTTGCTCTTTACCGCGGTAGGCAAACGGAGGAATCAGAACAGGGAGAGTCTGAAGGCGGTATAAATGAACAGGCTTGAGAGTTTCAGGTTTGGTAACAGGAGGAGAAGGAAGCTGTTTGTCGTGCTCCTGACTCTGCTCTTGGTCGTTACTCTGTCATTTATCATACTGATCCTTCTGGGACTGTTCGGATTCAGGGCGGAACTTGTATCGGTATCGCTCACTGACCAGAGACAGAATGTTACCTATAACGGTGTCGGGATCAACCTGGATCACATACCTAACGTAAATCTCATAAGCAACCCTTCTTTCGAGAAGGAGACGCAGTATTATTCGCTGACAGTCCTTGATTGTGACGGTCAGTCTCTGTTCTTTGCCCCCGAGGATGTCATTGCCAGCGGGATCAATACCGCAAGATCGGTGGGCGCTCATATCAGAGTCGTATCCATCGATGCCGAAGGCAATATGCAGCTGCGCTATGAGGGATACATAGACGGGTATGAATCAACCAGCCTCGGACAGAAGACGGAAGTTACGCTTCCCGAGTCGGTCAAAGGCAATTCTCGCATCATCAAGACGTGTACACTGCAGAACACCGTAACGGCACTGACTGACTCCGGTATCGTTCTCACTGACATTACATCGGAACAGCTGGTCAAGCTCTATGACGGCGGCAATCTGAGATTTGTCGATATATGCGGCAACGGAAGCAGCATATTTGCAGTTACGGCTGACGGCGTGATCTACAATTCGGCTGACGGCAAGACATTCCTTGAGATGGCGGTGAGTGAAGATAATGAGGAGATCACGATGGATTCATGCGCCGTTACTTCTGATGTTCTTACTCTGCTGTCAACATCGGGCGACATTTACGTATACGAGTCAGGCTTTTACAATAAGATCGGCATTCCTTCATATCAGGGGGTTGATATGATCGGTGCCACGGACGATACGACTGTAATAATCCTCAGCGACGGAAGCGTAATGAGATCCGGCAACGGGCTTGTCTATTCCTATGTCGACACGGGAGATATATATTCAGAGCGGAAAGCCGTATCTCTTACATGCAGCAAGGGCAAGGCGTATCTGCTTAACGATGACGGTACGATAACGGTTATAGATGTTGCCGGCAACGGCGGCGCAGTTCTTCTTGATGCGGCAGCAGGTGCTGATATAAGTGTAAGCTCCTTTGTCGTTACCGATAACGGTCAGATAATAGTTGCAACAAAAGACAAGACGGCCGTCATGATCTCTCAGACGGCCGGGGATGTTCATAAGATATCTTCAGACAACATCTCAGTGGACGGCATATTCGCAGCCTCCAACGGAAAGCTTATGATCGAATCAGGCGATAAGCTGTATTCCGCGTCCGTGCTGTCTGATTTCTCTTTGATGAATACCGCGCCTGATGATGCCATAACATTGGGAGACATATGTTTTGTCGATATGTCGAATTCTTATATCTCGCTGTCTGCCGATGACGGTGACAAATGGTATCAGTCGCCTGAAGACGGGCTCTGGGATATATACGGGAACGGAACCGGCATAGAGCTGTCATCCCAGCATTACGACGGTAATAATTCGCTCAGGATGACGGGAATAACGGACAATGCCCACATCGCTTCACAAAAGCTCAGCGGAAGCATACGCGATAATTTTGCACCGGATACGTTCTACAAGTTAAGCCTCTATCTCAAGGCGGATGCAAGCAGCATGACTCCGGGACAGGTGGAGATATGGCTGTCGGGCAAGAGCTTCGGCAATCAGGGAATGACGGTAACAAATATCCGCAGTGAATACACGGAATACTCAACTGTATTTGTCGTTAACGACAAGATGATGTCTGACGATTCCGTAAGGCTGAACATATCATTCACCGGTGCGGGTACTATCCTCGTGGACCAGATATATGTGGGTCCTGATTCTCTGGGCAAGGCGGATATTCCCGGCAGCTTCTACGACGGAATAAAAGAGGGCCGGCCATCTGCCGTTAGACTCAACAATCTCGGCATTGGGAGCAACGGATATTCCGACAGTGTTTTCTGGGGAGTCAACGAACTGTCTACGGGAGCAAGATACAAGGACGACAAGGGTGAATCACACAGGCTGTCAGACGTAAGATCCTTTGAGAAGAGTCTTAAGCTCGTCAGGGATGCCGATGCCGATCCGTGGCTTGTCCTCGGGTCATATACCACTCCGGAACAGGTTAACAATATCGTGTCGTATCTGTGCGGATCAGTATCCTCCGAGTACGGATCCCTCAGGATAAACAACGGAACAGCACTCCCGTGGAGCAGGCAGTTTGACAAGGTTTACTTTGAGATATCCGATTCGGAGGGAATATTTACGAGCGATGTTCAGAGGAGCAGCTTTGTAGATTATGTTATCGGCATGATAACCCAGTCTGAGTTCTACACCGATATCAAGGATAAGATCGTTTTCCTGGACGGAATGAGTTACGACGGCGGAATGATGATGTCGTCTGCTGATGCTCACACGTCAAGGATGCGCATTTCTTCTGTTCCTGAGAATGATGAAGAGATGAGGATGACCTATCTCGAACGCGTTACCGAAGCTTTTGAGAAGACACGTAATTCCGCTCCGAGAGTTGCTTCGGGGCGCGATCTCGGGGAGTTCATCGGCTCCGTTGATTTCGCGGGAGAGTTTAATTTCGCGCAGTATATGGCGGCGTTGATGGGAGACAGTTCATATTTTGCCGAACTGACGCTGATTGACTGCGATATCTCGTTCAGGCATTCACTGTATAACGGCGATGATGTTTTCGCTAAGGGCGGTGAGATGCGCAAAGCGCTTACTATGATGTCCCTGGTAAGTGACATAGCGGGGACAAGGAGGATGTATGCCAACGTTGCCGACCCGATGAGCAACAAGAGCGGTCAGACGGCCGAAGGCTTCCTGAAGCAGTGTTCGGTATCGCAGTTTGATTCAGACACGGATTCCTTCCTTGTTATCACGAATACTTCCGACAATCTCTGTCAGTTCGTGATGTTCAATGCGTCGAGGAGCTTCGACAGGTCTGAGATATGCAGGTATTCATCCGATGGCGGTAAACTCAGCACCAAGACGCTGACAAATTCATACAGACGTTATAATCTCCAGCCCGGAGAAACGATAATAGTTACTTTATACAGATAACAGAAAGCAGGTACAACTATGAAAAGGATCGATTTCTATCAATTAATGGACGAAGCATCGAAGGCAAGGGAGATGTCGTATGCTCCTTATTCCGGCTTTGCTGTTGGAGCCGCACTCCTCACATCCGACGAGAAAGTATATCTGGGAGGCAACATAGAGAATGCCGCTTATTCCCCCACGTGCTGTGCAGAGCGTGTCGCCTTCTTTAAGGCCGTGAGCGACGGCTACACAAAGCCTTCCGACTTCAAGGCTATCGCGGTGTCAGGCGGCCCGAAAGGTTCTGAACCGGCCGAAAGATGCGCTCCCTGCGGCGTTTGCAGACAGGTCATGAATGAATTCTGTGATTCGGAGTCATTTCTTGTTATAATGTCTGACGGCAAAGGCGGGCTTGATGTCCATACACTGTCGGAACTCCTGCCTTTGGGATTCAAACTGTAACTGAAAGGAATTATTAACTGATGGGTTGGACAATACTCTGGATACTGCTTATTGCCGTAGGAGCCGTAGTCGTCATATATCTGGCGATCTGGCTTATTACGCCGATGTTCATCAGCAAGAAAGTGATGACATATGACCATAACAGCAAGTTCTACAGGTGGCTTCTTAACAGCTCCACCGGTATTGCCATGAAGATACTGAGGGTCAAGATCCATACGACGGGATTTGACAAGATCCCTGACGGCAGATTCCTGCTCGTCTGCAACCACAGAAGCAATTTCGATCCGATCATATCCTGGTATGCATTCAGGAAGTATGAGCCGGCTTTCATATCCAAACCGGAGAATTTCAATGTGTTCCTGTACGGAAGGATCATCCGCAAGTGCTGCTTCCTTCCCATAGACAGAACAAACCCCAGAAATTCAATGAAGACTATACTTGATGCCGTTGATCTTATTAAGCGGGATGAAGTATCGATAGTCGTCTATCCGGAAGGGACAAGAAGCAAACGATTAAAACTCTTGAAATTTCACGCAGGAGTCTTTAAAATTGCACAGAAAGCAAACGTACCGATCGTAGTAGCCACGATTCAGGGTGGCGAGACGATCAAAGACAGATATCCCTGGAGGAGATCACATATAGATATAGATATATTGGATGTCTTTGACTGTGATCAGGTGAAGAGCAGCACGAGCGAGCAGCTAAGTGAGAATGCAAGGAATCTAATGCTCGCCAAGCTTGAACCTGAAGGATCCGGGGATAGCGGTCAGTTAGGATAAAGGATAGCAGATGGAGAAATTAAGCGTTAAGAAGCCTTTTACCATCCTCGTTGCCGCGTTGATCATCATTGCGCTCGGAGGGGTATCATTATCAAAGCTTCAGATGGATCTTCTGCCCGAGATAAGCCTCCCTTATGTAATCGTTGTTACGGCATACCCGGGCGCCAGTCCCGAGAAGGTTGAAGAGCAGCTTACGGGACCTCTGGAGAACTCGCTCGGAACGATATCAGGCGTTGAGAACGTAATGTCGACAAGTGCAGAGAACTATTCCATGGTTCAGCTTGAATTTGCAGACGGCACCGACATGAATACGGCAATGGTCCGCGTGTCGTCGGCACTGAATCAGATAGAGAGCAGCCTTCCGGAAGGCACTTCCACACCGAACATCATGGAGATAAGCATGGACATGCTGGCGACCATGTATGTTGCCGTGGAGAGGGAAGGCTACGATATATATCAGTTATCCGACTTCGTCAAATATGATGTCATTCCCGAGATATCCCGTGAGGAGGGCGTGGCAAGCATCAATACCATCGGGCTTGTCGAGAAGAGCATCCTTGTTGAACTTAACAAGGATAAGATAGATGCCCTGAATGACAGGATCCTCACCAAGACCAACGATAAGCTGGCCGAGGCCCAGGAGAAGCTTGACGAAGCCAAGGAGAAGCTTGAGGATGCTCAGAAGAAGCTTGAGGAGGCTCAGTCCGGGTTCGGTTCCACAATGTCGGGTGCCATCTTTGACAGCCTTGACAAACAGGCTCCGGGAATAGCAAAGAACCTCAAGAAGATGATATCCGACCTCAAGAAGCAGCTCGAGAATGTTGCGGAAGGCATCGAAGGACTGCAGAACGAGGCTGAGAAGAAGGTTGCCGAAGCTGAGAAAGCCGTTGCTGCGGCCAAGAAGACTCTTGATGAAGCAAATGCCGCCCTGACTGAGGCACAGCAGGAACTCGATGCTGCAAATGCCGCTCTTGAGCAGGCGCAGAAAGCACTCGACGACTATATGGCAAGACCGGATGCCGACACATCCTCTGAAGAGTATAAGGAGCTGGAGTCGGCTGTTAATACCGCAAAAGGGGACGTTGCCGCTGCTCAGCAGAATGTATCAGAAAAGACCGGCAAGGCTGCATCTGCAACGGAAGATTATAAGAAGGCCATGGACGAGCTTACGGCGGCGAATCTTGCCGCTTCAGGGCTCAGTGACGAGCAGATCGCCCAGACCGTTGCCTCCATCGATCAGATAATAGCAATGCTCGATCAGATGGGTGCTGAGATCGACGGATCGTCATTTAACAGGCTCCTTGCGACTACCAGAAGGATGGTATCCGCAATAACTCAGGTCACACAACTGATCCAGACGATCCAGACGATGGATGTATCAGGAATAATGCAGGATGCTCTCAAGAGGGTCAATACTACGCTTGACGGTCTGTCAAGCACGGTCAATTCCATACCTCAGATGCTCAAAGGCCTCGAGAAGATGTTTGCCGGACTTACCCAGGGACAGCTTGATGCTGCAGTCGGTTTTGCAACGGCGGCAAACCAGCTGGCTGACGCGCAGACTCAGCTGGATATGGCGCAGGCTCAGTACGACAAGGCAAAGGAGACAGCGCTCAAGAATGCCAATGCGGATTCCCTCATCTCGCCTCAGACGCTGTCGCAGCTTATATATGCCCAGAATTTCTCGATGCCTGTCGGCTATATCGATGATAAGGATGATAATTCATGGCTTCTCAGAGTCGGTGAGGAGTTCGGTTCAAGCGAAGAGATCAGCACGGCGCTTCTCATTGATAATGAGATAATCGGTACCGTAAGGCTGGAGGATATTGCTGATGTTACGGTTATCGATAATTCGGGTGATTCACTGAGCCGCCTCAACGGCAACAGCACGAT
>CADBNJ010000239.1 GCA_902795955.1 Oscillospiraceae bacterium | reverse complement strand
TTCACCGTACCATGAGTTCCAAGCTTCCGGTATACCGTAACGGGGAGATCGTCGGAATGATGGGCTTTATCGTTGACATAGATGAGGAGCGCAAGCGTCTGGGCAGCGATGATGGCCCGGATGACACAGACTTTGTTACTGGCGTCATGAATGCCAGGGCATTCCTGGAGACTCTGCTGGATTACAACGTATTGTACAGGACAACCAAAAAGGATTACACGCTCATTGTCCTGAAGAACATCAAATATGACAGGATCCTCCAGTCATACGGACAGGCTTTTTCTGACAGCGTGCTCCAGACGATATCCGACAGGATCATCGGTATCCTGGGAACCAGTTGTGTCGTATCCAGGATCAGGGATTCATATTTTTCGATCCTGACTTACACGACTGACAGAGATGAGATCATCAGGATCACATCCGACCTTAAGGAAAAACTGGAAGACATAGTATCTGTCGAGAGTAAGGGCGTTACGATCAAGATAGCTTCAACTTTCCATACACGTTCTGACGAGGGAGTGACGGATGACGGCATCTACACCATTTCCATGAACGATCTGGAAGGTTTGTGATCAGTTTATTATTTGCTCTTGCATTCTTACAAAAGTTGATATATCATAATTTAGCTTGTAAAGAAACGCTCTCCGGGGTGTGGCTCAGGTGGTAGAGTGCTTGCTTCGGGAGCAAGAGGCCGCGAGTTCGAGTCTCGCCACTCCGACCAGATTCTTTACAGACAACACCGTATCGGGGTGTAGCTCAGGTGGCTAGAGTGCTTGCTTAGGGAGCAAGAGGTCGTGGGTTCGAGTCCCGTCACTCCGACCAGGAAGCCCGCAGATGCCTGTTAAGGTGTCTGCGGGCTTTTGTTTTGGGTAGCGGCCGGCGGCGGCGAAAAACGGTCCTTCACGGAATCTGCGTGAATATGTGCCGATAATGTGGCCGGCGGGAATGAGTTGAATGAGATGACCGGATGATGCTGCAAGCGCAGTGTAAATGTTCCGCTAAAAATTTAACCTGAACAAATAGTCTGCGTACGCAGCAAACATGTTCAGGTAAAGACGATTTTGTTCACAAAGTTACTGCGTACGCAGCAAACATGTTCCGGCAAAGGCGATTTTGTTCACAAAGATGCTGCGTACGCAGCATCTGTCGCGTTTTTTGTTTATCCTTGAACCGCCTGATAAACTACGCCTATCAGGTAATTCCTTGCGCTGCAAGGAATTAATAACATCTACATACCAATAAGGAGGGCGTGTTATGATCAGCAGGAAATGGTACACGTTGATGATGACGGCGGGCATAGTTGCTGCGTTTGGCGTCACGGCGAGTGCCGCATCGGCAAATGTCAGTATCGATGAGACGAATTTCCCGGATAAGAATTTCAGAAGTTATGTTTCTGAGAATTGCGATACGAACAAAGACGGGAAATTGAGTGAAGGCGAGATCGGCAACGTTAAGGAGATCGATTGCAGCAGCATGGGGATAAAGAGCCTTAGCGGAGTCAATTACTTTACAAAACTCACCAGCCTCATTTGCAGGTATAATCAGCTGACAGAACTTGACGTCAGCATGTTTCGTGATCTGTACCAGTTGTGCTGTGAAGGTAACAGCCTGACAGCGGTCAATGTCAGCGGATGTTCGAATCTCATGTATCTGCAGCTCGAAGGAAATAAACTCCAGTCGGTTGACGTGAGCAGCTGTACGGATCTGAGGAATCTTGTTATTTCTGACAACAATATTGCGTCGATCGATCTCAGCAATAACTCCAACCTGACTCATTTAGGCTGTTACAGTGATAAGCTGACCGAATTGGATCTGAGCCACAACCCCAGATTGTACAGTGTATACTGTACCGGTAACTTGCTTACAAAGATTAATGTCAGCAATTGCGGAGACCTGAACAGCCTGAATTGCTCCGGTAACCAAATAGCTGAGCTTAATGTCACCAACTGCACAAAGCTTACCAAGCTGGTTTGCGGCGGTAATCAACTGAAAGAACTGAATGTCAGCAAATGCATTGAGCTTACTGAACTGGGCTGCGGCGGTAACCTGCTTACCAAACTCGACATCAGCAAATGTCCCAAACTCAGGTCATTGTCGTGCAGCGGAAATAGCATTACAGAGCTTAATATCGGCAACTCTGCAAATCTGGTCAAGTCATATACCGAAGACCATGATCCGTATGTTGCAAATACCTATGTTATATACAGAGATTATGAATCCGGTGAAGAAGCATTGACCGTTGATAAAGACGTAGTGATCGATACAACTCCCAGCATCACTTACAACTGGAAGAAGATCTCCGGCAAGTATTACTATATCGGAAGTGACGGAAGCAAGATCGTGGGATTTGCCGATATCGGCGGTAAGACATATTACTTCGATTCCAATGGCGTAATGCAGACCGGGTGGGTCAGAATAAGCGGATACTATTATTATTTCGACAAATCCGGAGCAATGCAGACAGGCTGGAAGCAGATCAGCAAAGTGTGGTACTGGTTCGATAAAGAAGGCAAGATGGCCACGGGAACGGTTAAGATCTCCGGTGTGCGCTACTACTTCAAGTCATCGGGAGCTCTGGGAACAGGCTGGTATAAGAATACGGACGGAAGCTATTATTACTTCACGAGTAACGGAGCGGTGACAGGTTGGAAGCAGATAAGTAAGAAATGGTATTATTTCGACAAGCAGACGGCGCTTATGCTTACGGGAGTACAGAAGATAGACGGACAGATCTACATTTTTGCTGCAAGCGGAGCCATGAAGGGCAAGGGCTGGCAGAGTGATGCAGACGGCAACTGGTACTACCTGAATTCCGGCGGAGCGGCAGTAGTCAGCAACTGGAAACAGTTAAGTAAGAAGTGGTATTATTTTGGCGAAGACGGCATCATGTATTCCGATGGAACTTACGTGATCGACGGCAAAGAATATTCATTTAATGCCTCAGGTGCTATGAAGTAACGGCAGACGGTTTTATAACAGACAGGCGGTTGTCTCAACGGATCAGGAGACAACCGCCTTATTATTCAGACAGTATTCCGGCAGGTGTTCAAATCCGGCCAAATCATATATAATAAAGACCTTTATCAAAGCGTATTAAGAGGCCGGCGGAATAATATGGGCACATTAAAGGACAAAATCTTCTCCGATCAGATCTGCAATGACCGGAGACAACTGGATCTGGATCTCGCGAAAGCGGTCCCGATCATATGTCTGCCCTTCGTTCACTGCATCATCGAATGCTGTACGGCTGAGCAGCTTGACTACGGATTGCCTTTCGTCTTTGACTGCTTTATCGGGGGACCGATGAGCGCTCCGATGTTTATGTTTGCCATGGGGATAGGCATGATCTATTCCAAAAAGAATTCTTCTTCATACATGATCAGGAGAGGGATAATGATATTCATAGCCGGTTATATCCTCAATCTGGCAAGATATGTCGTTCCTTCACTGACAGGGTATGCCATAAGCGGGGATTACGGTAAATACATTGAGCCGATAACATATAAGCTGTTTGCCAATGACATCATGCAGCTTGCCGGACTGGCCCTGATCCTTCTCGGTCTGTTAGTGAGAATGAAGGTGCCCCGGTGGGGGATAATGACGATAAGTACCGTGATGTCTCTGGCCGGATGGGCTTTCAATGATGTGGATATGGGCAACAAGACGCTTAATATACTGCTGGGCAATCTCATCGGCACATCTGACAGTACGGATATGCTGATAACTGATTTTCCGCTGCTTAATTGGTTTATCTTCCCGGCTGCGGGGTACTGCTTCGGCCATTGGATGATAAGGATGAAGAACAAGAAGCTGTTCTATCTTACCGTATCGCCTCCGGCGTTGATCATCTCTATTGTGTATTATGTACTGGCGATAAGGTATAGTCTCGGAATGTTCAGGGACGGGGGAGAGAATACATATTATCACATCGTTTTCTACGAGGTGGTTGCGATCGTGATAAATCTGTTTGCTCTGATGGGGATCTATTATCTGATATCGAAGATCCTTCCGACGTGGCTTTTGAGGTTCTTTACCGACGTAAGCCGCAAGATAAATGCGATCTACTGCATTCATTGGGTATATTTAGTTTTTGCCACAAATGTTATAATCTACTTGATACTTGGGACGCAGATCATTCCCTTATGGCAGATACTTGTGCTGTCTGCGGGCATATTCGCCGCGACTTACCTTACGGCGGTGATCTGGGACCACATCAAGCAAAGGAGACGGATTAGAAGTGCAAAGGAGCAAGCTTAACCGCAAGATGATCCTGTTGCTGGCCGATGTGGTGCTGCTCTTTGTAATCGTGACCAGCATCGTATCCGGATACAGATTCTATACGGACAAGGTTAAGTCGATCTCATCATCGGCCTTTGCATATACGAGAGCCGCTTCAGAATTCATCGACGGCGACCGGATCGATGATTACGTCAGGACAGGCGAGCCTGACGACTACTATAATGAAGTTCAGCGTTATCTTGACATCGGCCTTAAGGAGGCGGGACTCAAGTATTACTATGTTTTCGTTCCGTACGAGGATGATCTCATCTATATATGGGATGCCAAGAGCGGGTACGGGACGCCGAGCGAGATCGGCTACAGGGAAGAATACATGGAGGGCGGCAAGGAAGCTGTCAAAGCGATCATGCGCCCTGATCCTCCCGAGATAATCAAGATTACCAAGAATGATGATAATTACGGCAGTATTGCCACGGCTTTCTCGCCGGTATTTAACAGTGACGGGGAGCCTGTGGCGGTAGTGGGCGTCGATCTGGCTATCGAAGACATACAGCGCCAGATCACAACACTCATACTTGCTCTGGTAATAGCACTGATAATAACCGGCGCCGTGTTCGGGATCGTTCTGTACATGATAATCAACGCCAAGGTCGTAACTCCGATAAGGAAGCTCAACAATGCCACCAAGGATATGGTCAGCAACCTTGATACGGAGAATGAGTTCAGCGTGGATGTTCATACCGGAGATGAGCTGGAGGAACTTGCTGATTCGTTCAAGAACATGCATTCCGACTTGAGGAATTACATTGATCAGCTGTCGGCCGTGACTGCAGAGAAGGAGAGGATCGGGACCGAGCTTGAACTGGCCACGAGGATACAGGCAGACATGCTTCCTAATGATTTCCCGGCTTTCCCGGAACGCAGTGATTTCGATATACACGCGAGCATGACGCCTGCCAAGGAGGTCGGCGGCGACTTCTATGATTTCTTCATGACAGATGATGACCACCTGGCTCTGGTCATGGCTGATGTGTCGGGTAAGGGTGTTCCGGCGGCGCTCTTCATGATGATGTCCAAGATCATGATAAGGAACTTCACAATGACCGGAGATACGCCTGCCGAGGTTCTGATGCAGGTCAACCAGCAGATATGCGCCAACAACCGTGAGGAGATGTTTGTCACAGTCTGGCTCGGAATACTCGATCTTGCGACGGGAGTGCTCAAGGCATCTAATGCCGGTCATGAATACCCCATACTTAAGAGGCCGGACGGGAGATTTGAGGTCTTCATGGATAAGCACGGTTTTGTTGTAGGCGGCATGCCGGGAGTGAAGTATTCTGATTATGAGATAAAGCTGGAGCCCGGAAGCAAACTTTTCCTTTATACCGACGGTATCCCTGAGGCTACTGATAAGGACGGGAATATGTTTGGTATAGACAGGACGGCCGCGACACTTAATTTGGTATCAAATTGTTCCCCTAAGGAAATAAATGATGTAATATATGATACAGTAGGTGGATTTGTCGGGGATGCCCCGCGATTCGATGACATGACAATGATGTGCATTAACTACATTGGAAAGGACCCGGATAAGATGAACGGCAATGAGATAACGATCGAAGCAACGTTGAGTAATATCGGAGTTGTGACGGATTTTGTCAATCTTGAACTCGAGAAACTGAATTGCAGCCTTAAGATCATGACACAGATCGATATTGCGATCGACGAGTTGTTCAGCAACATAGCAAGATATGCTTATAATCCTGAGACGGGCCCCGCCACCGTAAGGGTTGAGGTTGAGGATGACCCTGCGGCCGTAGTTATTACTTTTATCGATCATGGCATACCGTACGATCCGATGGCCAAGGAGGATCCCGATATTACTCTGTCTGCCGAAGACAGGCCCATAGGAGGTCTCGGTATCTTCATGGTCAAGAAGACGATGGACAGCGTCACTTATGAATACAAGAACGGACAGAATATCCTTCATATCAAGAAGCTGATGTAATGCCGTAACAAAGGAGTTTCTATGACAATCAAGAACAAGATCGGCTGTATCGCCCCGGAGATCTTACTTCCGGCAAAGGGTACGGACCTTACAAAATGGGCTGTTATCGCCTGCGACCAGTACACATCCGAGCCGGAATTCTGGGAGACTGCAGATAAGCTTGCAGGAAGCCTTCCTTCGACACTGAGACTTATCCTTCCGGAGTATTATCTCCCTATTGAGAGCGAGGAGCAGAAGGAAGCAAGGCTCGCCGGTATCAAGCGTACTGCAGAGGAATACCTCGCAGGCGGCGTATTCGAGCAGCTGCCCCGCGGATATATACTGACGGACAGGTCGACGTCACTTCACCCTTCACGCAGGGGACTTGTGCTGGCAGTCGATCTTGAGGCGTACAGCTTCAGACCGGAGGACAAGGCTCTCATCAGAGCTACAGAGGGCACCGTTCTTGAGAGGATACCTCCCAGAGTGAAGATCCGCTCGAATTCCCCTGTCGAGCTGCCTCATGTCATGCTCCTCATCGATGATCCCGAGGGCTCCGTGATCGAGAGAGCATGGGCTTCTGTCAATGATTCCAATTCACGGCTTGTATATGATACCGATCTCATGCAGGGTGCAGGCCATATCAAGGGTGTTTACGTCGAAGAAGGTTCTGAAGTTGCCTGCGGCATTGAAGCAGGACTTGAGAGCATCCTTGACAGGAGCTCCGACGGACTCCTGTTCCTTGTCGGAGACGGCAATCATTCCCTCGCCTCGGCGAAAGCTTATTGGGAATCAGTCAGGGAGACTCTCCCCGAAGATGCCAGAGATGATCATCCCGCCAGGTTCGCTCTTGTGGAGGTGGTCAATATTCACGATAAAGGCCTTGATTTCGAGCCTATCTACAGGATCGTGTCCGGCATAAAGGCTGATGAGCTGTGTGCAAGGATCCGCGAGACATTCCCCGATGCGGTATTCGGCGGTGACGCAGACGGCAAGGTCGGATTCACCGTGATAAGCAATGACCCTGCAGGCGATGTCAATGTAGGTTTTGCCAACCCGCCTCATCCGCTGGCAGTAGGGTGCTGCGATTCAGTGCTGGCCAAGCTGGGCCTTACTGATGTTGATTATATTCACGGCGAGGATTCGCTGAGATCGCTTGCCGTTGATAATGCCGGAATACTTCTCCCGGCGATCTCGAAAGACACATTCTTCGAGACGGTCGCAAGGGACGGGATCTTCCCGAGGAAGACGTTCTCCATGGGTGAGGCCTTCGAGAAGAGATTCTATCTTGAGGCGCGCAAGATCAAGTAATACACACGGCTTGACACCGTGATATAATAGTCAAGGAAATCCGAACAAAGGAGGTGAGCATTGTGGATCCGTCAGGTGACAGTAGTAATAGTGGTTGGCAATGCTCATCAAGAGAGGATTGAGTGATCTGCCATACCGTTAATTAATATTTAACGGAGGTTTGTATGGCAACGACGGAAGTTAAGCCCGTTTATTCAGATGAGATAATCGGTATTCTCAAGGGGAGCTATTCCCCCAAGGTTATTCATGACCGGCTGGAGGACTATCACGCGAATGACATCGCGGAAGTTCTCGAACAGTCGGATGTATATCTCAGACGTAAATTGTACCGCGTATGCGACATAATCCAGCTGTCAGAATCTTTTGAGTATCTGGACGAGGAGTTTGCGGCAGAGTGCCTGTGCGAGATGGATATCCGCAAGGCCGGTTCGGTCATATCCGAACTCGAGACGGATACGGCTGCCAATGTCCTCAGAGAGATACCAAAGGAGAGGCGCGAGCTCATAATCGACACACTCGATGCCGAGGACAGGATCGATATCGCGCTCATCGCTTCATACGACGAGGATGAGATAGGAAGCAGGATGACGGCGAATTTTATAGTCATCAATTACAAGCTGACGATCAAGCAGGCGATGAATGAACTTGTCAGACAGGCCAGAGAGAATGACAATATATCCACTCTCTTTGTCGTGGATGACAGGGAGGAGTTCTACGGAGCTCTTGATCTTAAGGACCTGATAACGGCTTCGAGCACTGAGATCCTCGAGGAACTGATCGTCACATCATTCCCGTATGTGTACGGCAATGAGCATATAGACGAGTGTATCGAGAAGCTGAAGGACTATTCGGAGGAACTCGTTCCGGTACTCGACAATAACAACAAGATACTCGGGGTTATCACCGCGCAGAGCATAATCGAGGTAGTCGATGATGAGATGGGTGAGGACTACGCAAGACTTGCCGGTCTTACCGCAGAGGAAGACCTGAAGGAACCGCTGAAGCAGAGCCTGGCCAAGAGAATGCCGTGGCTTCTCATACTGCTTGCCCTCGGCATGATCGTATCATCTGTTGTCGGCGTATTCGAACATGTCATAGCGCAGCTGACGCTCATCATGGCATTCCAGTCGCTGATACTCGACATGGCAGGTAATGTTGGCACACAGTCGCTCGCCGTTACCATCAGGGTCCTGACCGATGAGAACCTGACGCTGAAGCAGAAGATGGGACTTGTCTTCAAGGAGACCAGAGTCGGTCTGTGCGTCGGAATAATCCTCGGTATCATGTCATTCCTTTTTGTAGGCGTATATCTGATTGTTGCCAAATCTCAGACTGCCGTAAATGCATTTGCAATAAGCGGATGCATAGGAATAGCGCTCATGATCGCGATGCTTATATCAAGCGCTTTGGGAACACTTATTCCGCTGTTCTTCAAGAAGATAAAGGTCGATCCGGCAGTGGCGTCAGGACCGCTGATCACGACGGTCAATGACCTTGTGGCTGTAGTCTCATACTACGGGCTTGCGTGGCTCCTTCTGATCAATGTCCTTCATATGGGATAAGTGATATTACGGTTGCTACAATTTTGAAAGCTTGTGTTAATATAATACAAGAATATCAACAGGCGGGGTGTAAGTATGAGTTACGCAGACGAGATCTTTGATCAGAATATCGAGCAGATTTTGAATTCAGGATTCTCCACGGAGAACGATAAGGTAAGGCCTCACTGGGAGGACGGTTCGCCGGCATATACGTATAAGGCTTTCGGGATCGTGAACAGGTATGATCTGTCCCGCGAGTTCCCCATGCTTACGCAGCGTTATATCAATTTCAAGGGTGCCGTGGATGAGCTCCTGTGGATATGGCAGAAGAAGAGCAACAATGTCCATGATCTGGGAACGCATATCTGGGATGCGTGGGCTGACGAGAACGGTTCAATCGGCAAGGCATACGGATATCAGCTCGGAGTTAAGCATCAGTACAAGGAAGGCATGATGGACCAGGTTGACAGGGTCCTCTATGACCTGAAGAACAATCCCTCCAGCAGGCGTATCATGACAAATATCTATGTGCATCAGGATCTGCACGAGATGGGACTGTATCCCTGCGCGTACTCCATGACATTCAATGTTACGGGCAACAAGCTCAATGCCATATTGAACCAGCGTTCCAATGACATGCTGGTGGCTAACGGCTGGAATGTATGCCAGTATGCCGTGCTTGTCCACCTGATCGCGAGATGCACCGGCTTTGAGGTCGGCGAATTCGTGCATGTCATCGCCGATGCTCATGTATATGACAGGCACGTCCCGATCGTGAAGGAAGTAATTGCAAGGCCGAAGTTCCCGGCACCCCGGCTCGTGATCGACGAGGGTATCACTGATTTCTATCAGTTCACGACTGATAATATCCGCTTGGAAGGTTATCAGTACGGAGACAAAGTGAAGGGAATACCCGTAGCGGTATAAGGTCGTTTGTATGATAGCCATAGCAGCCGTTGATAAGAATTGGGGAATAGGTTATAAGGGCGAGCTTCTGATATCGCTGCCGGAGGATCAGAAGGGTGTCTTCAGGAAATACACTTC
>CADBNJ010000238.1 GCA_902795955.1 Oscillospiraceae bacterium | reverse complement strand
GATCCCCACTGATCGAGCCACGCAAGCCCCTTGGGGGAATACGTGATCTTCTGACCGTCAGTCGTTCCGCACGACCAGTAATCAAGGTGGTGCTGAACCTCATCCTTGTATGCCTTCTCTCCGGTTATCTTCGCCAGCATCACTGCCGCTCCGATATGGACATCGTCCCAGCACATGGACCAGTCATAATCGTGACCGGCCTGCGTGAAGCATGACTTTGCATTGTCCAGATATGACTTATCATCCGTCGCGAGATAGAGCCACGAGCCCGCCCATGCCAGCTCGTCGTAGAATCCGCTCCACGAATTATAGAATCCGTTGGCCGCAGTATATCCCGAATCGCTTCTCGTTGAATCGGCAAACTTGTAAAGGCTCTTTGCATGATCGAGGCACTTTGCCGAGTATTCCGGATCTGTGTCTTTGAACACTATCGAAGCGATGGCAAGCGCCGCCGAGGCTTCGCCGGTCACCGCGCTTCCCGGCTCACTCTTTGTAACCTTGTAGGACGGCCTGTTCATCTTCATTACTTCGGCGGGCCCCCACCAGGAGTGATCCGCATTGCCGTCCCCGACCTGATAGTAGAAAACTTCCGGCTCGGGATGGCACTTGATCAGATAATCACACACCCACCTGATGTCGCCCAAAATGTATTCTTTCTGGCCGCTCTGCTCATATGCCTCCTGATCCTCGTAGAAAGACCATCCGAGCATAGAGGCTGAATATGCCATGGGAAGATTGAACTTAACATTATCGCCTGCGTCATACCATCCGCCTGTCAGGTCAACATTATTGTCCGCACCGTCCGTGAGCCCCGAATCTCCGCGCCAGTTGCACCTGACATTCTCAGGGAGCTTGCCGCTCCTCTGGAGCTCATAGAAAAGGAGGGATTTCTGCAGGGCTTCACCGTAGTTGTACTTGCCGGTCCCTTCCGTCCCCTCGTATCCCCTGCCTTTCTCAGTAAGGCCTTCCGTGCTGTGTTCACCGCCCGTCTCCCCGTCGAAAGTACTGCTGCTCTGTGAAGGCGCCGTATCAGAAGACGCTTCCGTTACCGCCGCAGATTCCTGTGTGGTGTCTGACGGATCATATATTCCGCTCTCAATGCCGGTATCACATGATGCCAGAAGAGATGCCAAGATCGTTACCGCAGCCGTAGTCCTGATATATTCTTTCATTGGTGACCTCCACGAGAATGTTAGCAACATTATACGACATATTCGCGGTATGTTATCATTACACTATGAATAAGAAGACCTTACATCAGCAATTGGAGGAATACGGCAGATCGGGATATCTGCCGATGCACATGCCCGGCGGCAAAAGGCGCACCGGTACGTTTGCATCTCACGATATAACGGAGATCAGCGGATTCGATGATCTCCACGATCCCCGCGGGATAATAAAAGAGCTGGAGGAAGACATAGCGCGGCTGTGGCATGCCGGGGAAGCTTTTGTATCGGTCAACGGCTCCACTGCAATGATAGAATCCGCGATCTGCGCGGCAATGAGGTATTGCCATGAAGGCAAGGTGCTCGCGGCATCCAACTGTCACCTGAGTGTATGGCACGGCATCGAGATGGCGGGATGCAAGCATAAGGTTATCGATCCGTCGTGCGGCGATGCGCCTTTCGCGATGGAAGTGAAGCCCGAAGTTATTGAGGAGGCACTCAAAGACGATCCGTCAATAAGGGCGGTCGTGATCACCTCCCCAACCTACGAGGGAATCATATCGGATACGCGGGAAATATATGAGATAACGCGCAGATACGGCTGTACTCTGATCATCGATGAGGCGCACGGGGCGCATCTGGGACTTGATGATTACTGGGGGCAGGAAGCATGCGGCGACATCGTCATCAAGAGCCTTCATAAGACGCTGTCGGCGCCGACCCAGACAGCCGTCATGCTCAAGTATTCCGACAGGATACAGACGGCAGACATCAGGCACTATATCGATATCTTCGAGAGCTCATCACCGTCTTATCTGCTGATGAGCGGAGTATCTGAGGCGGTCACTCTCCTCCATCAGAGAGATGCACTCAGAGAGTGGGAGCAGGCTGTGTCAGAAGCGGAGAAGGAACTGCTTCAGCTGAGGAATATCAGACTGTTCACCACTGCCGGTAAGGACAGATCCAAGTTCGTCCTGATATGCCGCGGCAGAGAGCTTGCGGATATCCTCCGCGTCAGATATAAGATCGAGACTGAAGCCTCCTACGATACACACCTGATAGCCATGACCGGGATCGGCGATACAAGAGATTCTCTGGCAAGGTTCACCGCCGCACTGACCGAAGCGGACAGAGATCATCCGGAGCTGGCCCTGAGAGGTGACTACAGCTTCATCCCCCCTGTTCACATCCCGGAAATGACACTGGCCGGAGCTTCCGGGCACCGCTCTTACAAGACGGATATCAGCAAAGCCGAGGGCAAAATATCAGGCGGGTTCATTTATGATTACCCGCCCGGAATACCTGTAATTATGCCCGGAGATATGATCACCCCGGGCATTATTGAGCGACTGAGTGCAGAAGGAATAAAGGAGATATCAGTGCTTGATCTTGAAGTCGAAGGTAACTCCCCTCTCCTCTAAGTAATCCTTCAGTTCATCGAAGCTGTTGATCTCCTGCTTCTCAACATAAGCTGCGCGGTCATTTACAGGATAACTTGTGACATCGACATGCGCACCGTGAATGGCGTAATTGAAGAAGCTGCCGATGAAGCCGAAGACGAGTATCATCGGGAGAACTACGAAGATGATCACCATTATGAGTATTATGATCGATAACGCTGATATTGCGATGCCCGCGATAGCCATTCCCTTGCCGCTGTCATTGCTCTTCTTAACCCTTATGACGCCTGCGATGGACAGCGCCAGACTGATGAGGGATACTGTTCCGCAGCAGCATACGAGCGAGACAATGGATGAGATCAGACCTGCAAGGCAAAGAGGATCTGTCTTGGATCCTGATACATATGACTGATCGTTCACGGTATCATAATTCTCAAAATTATCAACATTATCCATAATTCCAACCTCGGTAAAATGTTATGCGCCGGACATCCGGCGGACAGATTGATTATAGCATTATTTGACATGATACGCTATTGCAAGTATAATTTGCGTGTTATTTATAAATACAGGGAGGCTTATATCATGGATAGGATCGTTACTGTTACAACACGTGATCTTGAGAAGTCTTTGGCAGAAGGCGGATGCGGCGAGTGCCAGACATCATGCCAGTCAGCTTGCAAGACAAGCTGCGGAGTTGCAAACCAGGCTTGCGAGAAGAAGACAGAAGAGTAATTACAACAGCTTACTATCAGGGGGCTGTCTCGCTAAGAGGCAGCCTCTGTTTTTGGAGGAAATATGATCCACTGCTACCGGTTTGACGACCTTAACATAGTTCTCGATACATACTCCGGCTCGATCCATATGGTCGACCCGGTCGCCTATGACATCATTAACATGTATGAAGATACTCCCCGCGAAGAGATAGTGAGAACTATACTCGGCAGATTCGGCGGTGATCCTTCCGTGACTGAGGAGGATGTGAACAAGTGCATCGATGACAT
>CADBNJ010000237.1 GCA_902795955.1 Oscillospiraceae bacterium | reverse complement strand
TACAGAAGCGAAGAACAGAACGAATAGGAACCAGGTCATGCTGACAGAACTGACATGAAAGCTGCCGATATCATAATCCGCACCGGCACAGAATAAAACTGCGACAGCATGATCTCTGATAAATGACACGATATCAAGATGATCAAGAGCATACAAGAGATCTATAAATGTAATTATCAGATAACTGATCAGTGCCGGTATGACAAGATGTCTGAAACGTTTCTTGAGATTATATACAAAAGATCGTTTATCATCAGAGAATCTGAAAGTTACACCGTATAATATAAAGAACAACGGCATATGGAATGAGAATATGAAACCTCGTATAAGAACCTGTAACGGAACAACGTGGATACAATGAGCAAATATCATCAAAAGAATGCCGATTCCTTTGGCACAATCAATCCAGTCGATCCTTTTATTTGCTTTAATATCCATATTTGGCATTATATAATAAAAACTTCCCCTTCTCAATTCACCAAAATTGTAATTATACCGAATTAGATGTTATGGAAAAACCGGAGAACAGGGTCTTCACCATTGCGGGATCATTCATTATAACGGACTTCTGTCTTACCTCTGACTTTGAGCACAGCCGTAAATACCAATCTGATCAGAAGCATTAATACAACAACGCCGATCATGTCGATCGCAACATCTGTGATCGATCCGTTCCTTCCGGTAACGAACAGCTGATGATACTCGTCAACAACGGCATTCAAGATGCAGAACCATGTTGTAAAAATAATACACATCTCATTATCTGATTTGATTATCTTAACGCTGCTCTCCGAATACGATGTCTCTACAGATATCTTGTTTGTGTTATAGATTGCCGAGAATGTCAGAATCGACAGAATAAGGAATTCGAACACATGTGCGCCTTTGCGGACAATAGTCTCAGTAACGGAATCTCCGAATATCTTGACCAGCATCCTGGCGATCATCGAAGATGTCTCAGTCGATTCATCGGCATGCTGATGTGAGAAATAAAAGATCATAACGACGCATGCGATCGTCAGTATCCAGAAAAATACTGCCAGTACTGCGTTAAGCTTATTAAGATGTCTGATATTCTTATTGATCATGATCAGATTTTATCATATCTTCCTTTGTATTTCATAGCACGCTCGATATCACGTCTGGCATCCTGTTCGCCGATCGCATCACGCTTGTCATAATTCTTCTTGCCGCGAGCCAGTCCTATCTCGAATTTGACTTTGCTGTCTTTGAAATAACACTTGGTCGGCACAAGCGTAAGCCCGTCAAGCTTGGTCTTTGAGAACAGCTTGATTATCTCCTTCTTATGCATCAGGAGCTTACGGTTACGCATCGGATCGAGATTATATCTGTTGCCGTTCTCATACGGACTGATATGAACTCCTATTAGCCATAATTCTCCGTCCTTGACCTGACAATACGAGTCCTTAAGGTTGACTTTACCTGCTCTCAGGCTCTTGACTTCCGTTCCCGAGAGCACTACACCGCACTCATATTTATCATCAATAAAGTAATCATGATACGCTTTGCGGTTCTCAGCGATTACTTTGATACCTTTAACAATTGCCATATATTATTCCTGTTTACTAATTAAATCTTAATGAGGGTCTGGCATTAAGATCCATCCCCGCTCTGCTTCCGTTAATATACTCGTAATATCCGCAACTTGCAATCATTGCGGCGTTGTCTGTACACAGATCAAGCCTCGGATAGTAAAGTTCAAGCCCGGATCTGACCTTCTCTTCATCGAACATCTTCCTGATAAATGAGTTGGCCGATACGCCGCCTGCCAGACAGATCTTCTTTATGCCGGTCTCCTCCACTGCACGCATCGTACGGGACAGCAGATACTTTGCTATGTGATGCTGATAGCTTGCCGTAAAGTCCTTTATGTTGATGTCAATGCCCTTCATCTTTGTCTCATTGATCATGTTCAGAGCATTTGTCTTAATGCCAGAGAATGAGAAATCAGTCTTGCTCTCAGTCTTGGGAACTGAGAATCTGAATGCATTTACATCTCCTCCCTGACCGGCCTTATCCATCTTTGGACCGCCGGGATAACCGAGCCCGATGACACGCGCGATCTTATCGAAAGCCTCTCCCGCCGCATCATCCAGCGTCCTCCCTGCTACCTCAAGATCGCAATAGTCATTGACCTTAACTATCATTGTATTGCCGCCGCTTACAAGAAGTGTCAGGAAAGGCGGCATAAGGTCTTCAAAACACAGATAATTAGCTGCGATATGGCCTTTTAAGTGATTAACCGGGATAAGCGGCTTGCCTGATACGAGTGCAAGCCCTTTCGCGCAGTTAACGCCTACGAGCAATGCCCCTACAAGGCCCGGACCGTAAGTTACGGCTATGCCGTCAATATCAGACAGTTCAAGGCCTGCGTCGGACAGAGCCTTGCTTACCGTAGCAGACACGCTGTCCACGTGCATCCTCGAGGCAAGCTCCGGGACTACTCCGCCGTACTGCATGTGGAAATCTGCCTGCGATGCGATGACATTAGACAGTATAACCCTGCCGTCAGCAACAACGGATGCGGCCGTCTCGTCACATGAGCTCTCTATACCGAGAATAAGTGTCTTGCCTTCCATTACCTCTCCTCCCTTGCAAAGAAAGTCTTCAGGAAGTGATTAACTGCATCTCTATACTCGTGGCTGTTGATCTTATACTCCTCAAGATAACCTGCACCGGATATCATTGTCGCCTGCGTCAGATTGGATGACAGCCTGTTGCGTTCATTGATTATCTGGTTGATCCTGTCGGCACCGATAAATGTATCGTGACCTCCGTATATTATACAAACAGGTATCGGAAGTCTGGAGATCGCCGATGCCAGATTAACCTCACTCTCGCCTGACGAGATCCTGATGGCATATGGAACAAAGTACTGGGTTATAAATCCCATAAACTCCCTTGATGCAACGATCGGCTGAATATAGTCATCAGTACTTTTGGCAGGTGAATCAAGAATGATGCCGGATATATAAGACCTGTCGAATCCGAGCTCCTGGATCTCCTTGCTGTATTTCTTGAATTCAGCCTCAGATACATCAGCCGGCGGGAGGTTGTTATACGCGATTATAGTAGAAGTACATCCGCTTCCTATTCCGTACAGGATAACGTCAGTCGTTACGGATATCTGGTCTACTATCTTGATAGCGCCTAATACGTCCTGCCACTCAAGGTATCCGTATCCCGATATATCGCCGTTGGAACCGCCGCTGTTGCGCTGGTCAAAAAGGAAAACATTGTACCCTGAATTGAGCCAGTCCTCGATCATATCTATCATTGTTACGCCAAAGGGCAGCCTGTTGGATCCCGTATCGTGAACAACGATAATGGTCGTAACAGGGTTCTTTGTCTTAAAGAACCATCCTGACAGATGCGTCTGTCCGTCGGCTGACTGAAAGCTGCAGTTACTGTACGAAGGAAGGATATTAGACGGAACATTCGTCACATAGTTCCTCTCTATGTTCATCAGCCTGTTAGCGGAATTGACAGTAAGAATGATCATAACTATCAAAACGGCCGCAACGATACTCAAGATCAGTGCAAATCTTGTAATAAAGCTGTGAGAGCCTTTCTTCTTCTTCGGTTCCTGATAGTTTAAACTCATAATTGCTTACAGCATCTTCTTCTTCTTCATGATAATAATACTTGCAACCAGACTGATCACGGCAGCCGAAGTGAGAATGATAAACGGTACGGGATTATCTGCAAATCCGGTGTCCCACGGCATGGGACAGTTCTGCCCGAAGAAGCTGCCGATAAGATCAGGTATTGTCAGACAGATCGTGGCGGCTGCCAGCACCTTCATTATGGAATTCAAATTGTTATCGATTATCGAGCTGTAAACATCAAGTGTACCGTTGACGATATTGGCATATATCGTAGCCATCTCATGCGCCTGTTTGTACTCGATAACTACATCTTCAAGCAGATCCTCATCTTCATCGTACAGCTTGACAGTCCTGCCTCTCATCAGCTTCTCGAGCACGCCCTCATTGGATTTGAGGGATGATGTGAAATAAATGAGTGATTTAGCAAGAGCAAGGAGCTTATACAGATCGTTATTGCTTATCGATTTGGCAAGTTCATTCTCGGCAACCTCAAGTGTCTTGTCGATAAACCTCAGCAATCTCAAATAGTCCTTGGCAACGGCGTAAAGGATCTGTATCGTGAATCTGGTCCTGAACGGAATATAAAGATCTCTGATCCTGTTCTCGATAAACTGATCGAGGATGGAGGTCCTCCTCAGTGAGACTGTAACAATATGCTTGTCTGCAAGAATAATGCCAAGCGGCGCAGTCTCATATCTTGTGATATCGTTCTCCCTCTTGGTATAAGGAGTATCGATAATGACAAGAACCTGACCGGAATCATCATCAAAGTCGATACGAGGCCTCTCTTCTTCATCCAAAGGATACCTGAGGAACTCCTGCGGAATGCCTAATTCCTTCTCTACCCTCTCGATCTCAGCTTCTGTCGGTGAATAAAGGTCTATCCATGAATCGGGCACTATCTCTTCAGATTCCTTGACCCTGTATATGGAGCGGGTGCCGATCTGCTTATATTCTTCTGACACATAAATATTAAGCATTCATACCTCCCGCATAACGATATTCCTTCTGAATCCTATCGATTTTATCATCTTTTGCAGGTGGTCACAAGTGGGACTGACCCAAGTGATGCCTTTTTAATTGATGCCCGTCGAACCGAAGCCTCCGCCTCTGTTCTCTCCGATACCGGCAACAGAATCAACGATAACAGGCTCACAGTATTCAACCTTTGCAAACACCATCTGAGCAACGCGGTCGCCTTTGCGGATCATATATGTTCCGTGCTTGCATCCCTTGTCGTTCAACGTGAAAGGCGCCTCAGGTGACGCGTCTTCACGCAAGGAAGCATTATAGATAATGACGTTGACTTCATCCCTGTACCCGCAGTCGATCGTTCCGGGTGAATTCGGAACGCGGAGCGGTGTTTTGTACGATATCCCGCTTCTGGGCCTGATCTGAACTTCGTAACCATAAGGGATAGCCATCTTGAGACCTGTAGGAACAAGAACTGACTTGCCCGGCTCAACGACAACATCTTCCGCAGCATAAATATCCATTCCGGCGTCGCCGTTATTGGCATACTTCGGGATTACCGCATCCTCTCTGCACTTCTCGATATAAAGACCTATCTTATCTGACATATCACACCTCATCACAGGAAAGTCTTATTGACTATTACATCATAGCCAAGTTCTGTTATCTCCTGAGCAGTATCATAAGACATATAGTTCTTGGCCCTGCCGTATATTACCGATGAACAGTCATAAGAACGGGGAATGATCCTTACCTTATCATCCATATTACGGCCGCTCATCTCCCATTTGCTCTTATCGAAACACCTTCTGCACTTCACTTCATTGCCGCCCACAGCACAGAAATCAGACTGCATCCACGGGATATCACCTGCTTCGTGAATAAGGATGCCTGTGCGGCCTGCTCTTTTCCTCAGGATCTCTATAAGTTCCCCTTCGGCAAGCTCATAAGACAGTCCTACCGTATCAGCGTACTTAGCAGCATATCCATATGAATCCGTGTTGTACACATTAGCGCCCGGGGACAGTATATGACAAAGACCGAGTTCATCAAGGAATCTGTCTCTCCCGTGGATCCTGCTGTCCATGTAGTATGCGAACCTGCTGCCCAAAGCCGCATGAAGCTCTTTG
>CADBNJ010000236.1 GCA_902795955.1 Oscillospiraceae bacterium | reverse complement strand
ACGAGAATGAAGTCTGCCCATTCAAAAGTAGTTTTTCAGGTGGCCGGCAAGCCGATAGTTAAGTGGGTGTCTGATGCGCTTTTCGATGCGGGGTGCGATGAGCAGGTCTATATCGTAGGCGATCAGCAGGAAGAGATAAGGAAGATCCTCGGCGAACAGGTCGCTTATGCTTTCCAGGAGAAAAGGCTCGGAACCGGTCATGCAGTTATGCAGGCGGCACCTTTCCTGGAGGGACGTGACGGATACGTTATTGTTCTGCCCGGTGACTGCCCCATGGTCTCATCCGAGACGATAAAGAATGCGATAGAGTACACGGCTAACGGCAAGTACGCTGCCACGGTTGTATCTGCGATTGCGGAAGATCCAACCGGATACGGAAGGATCGTCAGGGACTCCGAAGGCAACGTGGTCAAGATCGTGGAACACAGGGACTGCACGGAGGAGGAACTGGGGATCAGGGAGATCAATTCATCCATGTATGTCTTCAGCACTCCGCTTCTTCTGTCTGCGCTGGGAAGGCTCGGAGCCGAGAATGCCCAGAAGGAATACTACCTTACGGACACTATCGGAATACTCATAAATGACGGACATAAGGTTGGAGTGGCGATCTGTGATTTCGATGATACGAGGGGAGTCAACGACCGCAAGCAGCTTTATGAGGCAACCAAGCTCATGAACAGAAGGATAATAGCAGAACACATGAAGAACGGTGTCCAGTTCCTTGACATGAATTCCACATGGGTTCACCATGAAGTCAAGATCGGCAGGGACACGGTAATCCTTCCCGGTTCAACCCTCATGGGCAAGACAGTAGTCGGCGAGAACTGCATCATCGGCGAGAATACGAGACTTGATAATGTGTTCATCGGTGACGATACTACGGTCGATTCCTCGATAGCATCGCACTGTGTTATCGGATCGGACTGCCGTATCGGACCATTCTCGCATATCAGACCTGATACGGTCATTAGGGATCACGTCACGATCGGTGCATATGTTGAGGTCAAGAATTCCCGCATTGACGATTATACTAGAGCAAGGCATCTTACATATATCGGCGATTCGACAGTAGGCAAGAATGTTAACTTCGGATGCGGTACCATCACATGCAACTTTGACGGTCAGGATAAGGTCGGATGCACCATTGAGGACAATGTGTTTATCGGAGGCAATTCCAATATCGTGTCTTCCGTCGTTCTCGGCAAGGACAGCTACATTGCCGCAGGCTCCACGATAACGGAGGATGTTCCGGCGCTTGGACTCGGTATCGGCAGATCCAAGCAGGTCAACAAAGAGGAATGGGTTGCAAAGAAGAGCAGGATGAGAGGCGCCAACTACATCAGACTTGACGATAAGCGTTCGGAGGTCTGACATGTGGCTGATAGCAGGTCTCGGCAATCCCGGAACCAAATACTACAAAACATGGCATAACATGGGTTTCCTCGCACTTGATGTGCTTGCGGAGAAGCATGGTATAACCATAGGCAAATCCAAGTTTGACGGCGAGTACGGCAAGGGGCGCATAGAAGGTGAGGACGTCATACTTCTTAAGCCCTTTACATACATGAACAATTCCGGAATATCCGTTGCGGCTGCCGCGAAGTTCTTTAAGATCGAACCCGGGAACATAATCATAATATACGACGACATCGATATTGCCAGAGGCAGGATCCGCGTGAGAAATAAAGGATCTGCGGGAACTCACAACGGAATGAAGTCGGTGATCGAGCATCTCGGCACGAACGAGTTCCCGAGGGTGCGCATCGGCACAGGGCCCGTTCCCGAGCATTGGGATCTGATCGACTATGTTCTCAGCAATGTTCCGGAAGAAATGCGTCTCGATATATACGACTCCTTCAAGGAAGCAAGTAATGCCGTTGAAGATCTGATCAAAGGTAAATATGATCAATGATATCAGAGATATCCTGAAGCGCATCAGTGAAGATGCCGCACTGATCACGGAGGTCGACAGGCTTTATGGTGCCGGCAGTGTCGGCAGCGGCTCCCATCTGAATGTGCACGGTATGTGCGAGGAGCAGAAGGGCTTCATTATCTCAGGCATTGCGGATCACACCGGCAGAAAGCCTGTCGTGATAGTTCCTGACATCGTCCGCGCGAGGATGCTTGCCAAATCAATGGCGCCGTTCGTGGACGGTGAGGTTGTAATACTGCCTCCGTCCATGCTTACGCTTGTGTCAGCCGTTGCCAGCTCGAGAGACGAAGAGATGGAGAGGACGGTAAGCCTGTCCCGCATAGCCTCCGGTAATTACGGGGCTGCTGTTATCGCTGCAGGCGCACTGATCAACAAGGTACCGCTGCTTAAATCGATGTCCGATATGGTAATAAGTCTCAAACTGGGTGACACATACGATCCGTCAGATCTTGTATCGGCACTGATGACAAACGGTTATGAGCGTACGCAGATGACATCATCCAGGGGTGAGTTCTCATGGCGTGGTGATATCGTGGATATTTTCCCGCCTGATTCCGAGAATCCTGTGAGAATAAGCTTCTTT
>CADBNJ010000235.1 GCA_902795955.1 Oscillospiraceae bacterium | reverse complement strand
TTAAGACCGAACAGGCCGTAGATGAAGACTGCGTTCAGGACGATATTCGTGAACACCATGATACCGCTGATGAGGGTGGTGGACTTGATCATGCCTGAGTTTTTCATGATGATCTGAACCACCTGGGTGATGCCGTCAAAAAGGTACGAGAACGACACGATCCTGAGGTAGTCCATGCCGATGGCAATGAGGACGGGGTCGTTCGTGTACATCCGCATTACGACCTGCGGAACGAAGCACGATACACCGAAGAAAGCGAGGTTGATCGGCAGCGACAGCATCAGTACGAGTCCGAACAGTTTCTCCATGGAAGCATGGTCTTTGTCGCCCCAGAGCTGGGCTGCGTAAAGGCTTGTCCCCTGCACCGTCGCAGACAGGAACAGATTGAATATGAAGAAGAACTGTCCCGCAAGGGATATCGCGCTCATCTCGTCCTGTCCGACTATTCCGAGCATGATGATATCCGATACCGGCAGCAGCGAGAACATGAAGTTCTGCAGCGTTATCGGTATGACGATCCTTATGAGCTTCTCGCGAAAGTCTTTCTTGTCGGCAAGTGCGTTCATGCTATCGGATCCCTGGACGGTCTTCCCGCCTGTCTCGGGTATCTCTTCGGGGTCTCCTTGACCTTGCGGATAACGATGATCGTTCTCTCCATATCGGTCCCGGGGAGCGTGAACTCCCTGACTTCCTCCGTTTTGCCGCCGAGTATCTTTATCGCTTTCTCCGCGCTCCCGAGCTCCTCCTCGAGCTTGCCCTTCATCGCAATGAAGCACCCGCCCTTCCTCACGAAAGGAAGGCAGTACTCACAGAGCACAGGCAGACTTGCCACGGCCCTTGCGGTCGCGATGTCGAACTTCTCCCTGTACTTTATGTCATTGCCCGCATCCTCTGCCCTGGCATGAAGGTAATGCACGTCCTCCAGCTTCAGCTCGTCTGCGACTTCCTCAAGGAATTTCAGTCTCTTTGCAAGCGAATCAAGAAGCGTCAGATCCAGGTCCCTTTTATTGATCTTCAGGGGAATTCCCGGAAATCCCGCGCCTGTCCCCACATCGATCAGGGATACTTTGCCATTCTTCTTGCCGGCCTGCTCTTTATCTATGAATGAAGCGATCGTAAGCGAATCGATAAAATGCTTCATCGCGATCCCTTCATCATCCGTTATCGCAGTAAGGTTCATCACCTTATTCTTCTCTTTGAGCATATCCGCATACTTGAGAAGGTCTCTGATGGTCTCGGCGGACAGGGGCACCGATATCTCCCCTTCACTTCCCTTCAGGATATCCTCTATCTCCCTGTCGGTCTTAACGCCTGCCGCCGACAGATCGAGTGTCTTGGGGAGGCTTGCACGCAGCTTGGCAATATCAGCTTTGGTAAGCCTTTTGGGATGTATCGTCTTGTTATCTCTATTGTCCTTATTGTCCATTGTCATTGTCTCTCTTCATTCGCTTGTGCTGCTCAAGGTATACCATCAGCACTTCGCAGTCGGCAGGTGATACACCCGATATCCTTGATGCTCTTCCGACATTCTCGGGCCTTATCTGATCCAGCTTCTGCGTAG
Organism: Oscillospiraceae bacterium; assembly: GCA_902795955.1. GTDB lineage: Bacteria > Bacillota > Clostridia > Saccharofermentanales > Saccharofermentanaceae > Saccharofermentans. The sequence goes on along the minus strand of CADBNJ010000235.1, from coordinate 8,070 downwards.
CCTCTATCCTCAATCCCCTGACACCGGAATAATCGATATCATCAGGTATCGCGATCGACTCGAGCTTGCTGAATCTCTCTATCTTCTCCAGCTCGAGCTTGAGGTATCCTTCGTATTTGAGATCGGTCTCGACCAGTCTCTTCACGGCCTCATCCAGAGGCTGACGCTCCCTGTCCAGAGGTGCGATTATATCATATGTTACGCCCGGGCGCTTGATAAGATCTGCGAGTGACACGCCTGACTTCGGCATCTCTGTATTGCACGAATCAAGGATATCCTTCATCAGATCCGACGGCCCGATATGAGTCCTCCTGAGGCGTTCTTTCTCATCATCACATGCTCTCATTTTGGCGAGGAAACGGGAATATCTCTCATCGCTTATCAGTCCTATGTCATGTCCCGCCGGGGTGAGCCTTGCATCGGCGTTATCCTGCCTGAGGAACAGTCTGTACTCGGCCCTCGACGTCATCATCCTGTATGGCTCGTTCGTTCCTTTTGTAACCAGATCGTCGATCAGGACACCGATATATCCCTGCGACCTGTTGATGATGAAAGGAGCTCTGCCAAGGACCTTCAGTGCTGCGTTTATGCCTGCGACTATACCCTGGCCTGCCGCCTCCTCGTAGCCTGAAGAACCGTTGATCTGGCCGGCAGTATAGAGTCCCGTCACTATCTTGGATTCCAGCGTCGGCTTCAGCGTAGTCGGTTCGATCAGATCATATTCAATGGCGTAGGCACTCCTTTGGATCACGGCATTCTCAAGGCCGGGGAGCGATCTTACCATCCTCACCTGGATCTCCTCGGGTAGGCTCGTGGAGAAGCCCTGAAGGTACATCTCGTTCGTATCCCTTCCCATCGGCTCAACGAAAATCTGGTGTCTCTCCTTATCGGCGAATCTTGCGAACTTGTCCTCTATCGAAGGACAGTATCTCGGTCCGATCCCTTTGATCACGCCGCTGTACAGCGGTGACCTGTCCATGTTGTCCCTGATAACCTGCTTCGTCTCTTCCGTCGTCCACACGGACCAGCACGGTATCTGATCTTCGACCGGTCTCACCCCGTTCATCTCGTTATCGTATGAGAACGGCGGGCAGTCTGTCTCACCGTCCTGTCTTGTCATCTTCGTCAGGTCAACGCTTCTGCTGTTGACTCTGACGGGCGTACCCGTCTTAAATCTCAATACCGGGATCCCCAGATCCCTGAGCGAATCTGACAGTCCCTCCGACCTGGGCAGTCCGTCAGGACCGGAGTTCACTATAACTTCACCCTTTATCGTCCTTGACTGCATGTATGTTCCCGAACAGATGACTACCGCTTTTGCACTGTAGATTCCGCGTCCTTCCGTCATCACGCCCGCAACTGTTCTTCCCGTATCAGCGGTGAGCAGATCGGTAATATGAGCCTGCTTTATATCCAGCCCGGGGAGTTCTTCCAGGGTATGCTTCATTACGACTGAATATCTGCTCCTGTCCATCTGCGCTCTCGGCGAATAGACAGCCGGTCCCTTGGACCTGTTGAGCATCCTCATCTGGATGGCGCACTCATCGGCAATCTTGCCCATTATGCCGCCTAATGCATCTATCTCCCTGACGATCTGGCCTTTGGCCGTGCCTCCTATGCTCGGGTTGCACGGAAGGTTGGCCAGGCTGTCGAGATGAAGCGTGAACAATACGGTCTTAAGGCCGAGCTTTGCCGATGCATACGCCGCCTCGCATCCCGCGTGACCCGCGCCCACTACGGCAACATCATACTCGCCTGCCACATAACTGTGAGCCAATTTCAAAGCTTCATCAAATCTCATATCACTTGCCTATACAAAACCTGTCGAAAATAGTCTTTGCCAGATCCGCCGATACCGTCTTGCCCGATATCTCTCCCGTAAGGTCGAGCGCGGCTCTCGTTATCGAGGACACGACATCAAGCCCCGCATCCGCAGCAAGTGCATCTCTCGCATCCCCGAGCCTTGCCAGCGCGCCGCTGAGCGCATCATAGTGACGCCTTGCAGTCAATACCACACCGCCCATGCCTGATCCGGATCTGTCATAATGATCCTTTATCGCCTGTCTTACCATATCCACGTTATCACCCTTGGCGGCAGATATCGGGATGAATCCGGAGACTCCGTACCCCGAAGCGGTCTCGCGTATCTTCGCCTCATCAGGGTTAACTCCCAGGTCGGACTTATTGAACAGGACGATCGTCTCTGCCTGCGCCGGAGCCATGCTCATGATGTCGTGGATCTGCTCCCTGGCCTCCTCTACAGTCGTGTCGGGAGACACAAGATAGAAGATCATATCCGACCTTACATATTCATTCCTGGCACGCTCGACGCCCAGGGCTTCTATCCTGTCGCTTGTCCTTCTGATCCCTGCAGTATCGGTAAGAATAACAGGTATTCCGCATACTTCGGTAACGACCTCAATCGTGTCCGTAGTCGTCCCAGATATATCTGTTACGATCGATCTCTCATATCCGGCTATCATGTTGAGAAGCGTGCTCTTGCCGCTGTTCGGGATCCCCGTAAAGGAGACTCTCATCTTCTCAGTCAGCATCCTTCCCTGTCTGTACGTACCGGTCAGTTCACTGAGCTTTGTTATTGCCGAATCGAGTGTCCTTCCCACTTCATCCGCAGTGTCCGCCCCGTCATTATCATCGTCATCAAAGTCAACGGCCATCTCTATCTTTGCCATCATGTCATAGAGCGATTCCTCTATATCGTCAAGGCGTTCCGCAAGACCGCCCGCGGCGATGATATTTGCTGCCCTGAGGCCTTCGGCGGAATCAGCATTGATGATGTCCATGACAGCCTCTGCCGAGGACAGGCTCATCTTGCCGTTCATGAACGCGGTCTTGGTGAATTCTCCGGGTCCCGCACCTCTTATCCCGAGAGAATGGAGCGCATTGAGTATCTGTCTTTTTACTTCGGCAGAACCGTGACATGATATCTCGATCATGTCATCTCCCGTGTAGGAATAAGGGCCGGTAAATCTTGTGATTATGACCTTGTCGATCGTTTTGCCGGAATCCGGATCCCTGAGATCAGCAAAGCAGCAGGTGTATCCGGGAAGGTCTGATACCTTCGGATAATTCCCGCTGCTCCGTATTATCTTTGTTATTTTGTCTATGGCTTCGGCTGAACCGCGCCCTGATATCCTGATGACGGCGATTCCTGATGTGCCGGAAGGTGTGGATACGGCACAAAACAGATCTTCCGCTATGCCTGTCATCCCTCAGGTGTAACGACAACGTGTCTGTTGGGTTCCGTACCCTCGCTGTGGGTAGTAACCCCTTCGAAATCCTGAAGGTATGCGTGAACAAGCCTTCTCTGAGCAGGATTCATAGGTTCCATATCGACCTTCCTTCCTGTTCTGAGCGCCCTGCTTGCAGCCTTGCCTGCCAGATTCCTTAATACCTGCTCTCTGTGCTTCTTATATCCGCCTACGTCGAGGTGAACATGTACACGCTGCTCGCTGTGCTTATTTGCAATGAGATTTGTCATGTATGAGATAGCATCGAGAGTCTCGCCGTGACGTCCGATCGCCGATGCACAGTCGGAACCCGTAACGGAGATATAGATCGTATCCTCCTCACGGTATGAATCCATATTGCCGTGAATGCCTATGCCTGAGAGCACTTCGGCAACAAAATTAACAGCGGCATCCTCTGCTTCCGTTGCAGTATCGCCCTCGAAATTCTCATCATCACCATAGTAGGTGTCGTCCTCAGACTCCTCCTCGCTGGCGATGGGAGCATCATCTTCAATGAGAGTAACCTTGACTTCTGCCTCCTTCTTGCCTACTCCGAGGAATCCGGATGCGGGCTCCGTGATCACTTCGATATCGACCTGATCCTCCGTAACGCCCAATTCTTCCAATGCAGCCTTGATGGCCTCGTCTACACTTGCCGCCGTCTTTGTTATTGTTGTCATATGATATAAGCCTCCGTGCTTAATTAGTCTTTGGGTGGACCGAACGGGTGGTTACTTCCTCTTCTTACCGTTCTTCTTATTATTTTTGCCTTCTTCTTCAGCCTGTGCCTTCTTCTTGAAGACTGCTTCCTTCTTGGCATCGAGTTCAGCCTTCTTGACCTCGTAGGGCTTCGTGAACATGAAGTAAACGATCAGCTGCGTGATGATGCCCATGATGCCGCCGACGATCCAGTAAAGACCCATTGCTGCAGGCATCGTGAATGTCGTTATGAGCATGATGAGAGGCATTGTCCAGTTCATTACCTTCATCGTTGTCTCTGCTGATGAATTCTCCTGAACCTGGCCCTGTCTTGCAGGGTTGTTCTTTGCTCTCTCCTTCGCCTCCTGCTCCTGCTTGTAGCCGGGCTTGAGGAACTTTGCAAACTGCATTGAGAACACCTGAATGAGCACTACCAGGATAGGGAACAGGAGAAGCGGAATATATACGCCCGGTTCCTTGATCAGCAGTGTGGGATTCACGGAAGGTGTGTTTGTAAGGTCTACTCCGAGGAAATGCAGATCAAGGAGCTGATCGAAAGCCATATACCCCTTGGATACGCACTGATTAAGGAAATCACCGCTGTTATTGAGCGCGCTCAGAAGACCGATGTGATTGTTGACGAATACGTTGCCTCCCAAATAACCCAGCTCCTGGCCGAGACTTATCATCGACTGGATATTATCCTGGGATACCTGTGACAGGTAGAAGAGAGGACCGCTTACGATCCTGAATATAGGCCAGATGAAGAGGAGCTGAAGCAGCGGAAGGAGACACCCGGACAGGCCCATAGCGCCGTTCTCCTGCTGCATCTTGACCAGCTCTTCCTGGTATTTCTTCTTATCATCGCCGTATTTACGCTGAAGTTCGGCCTGCTTGCCGGACAGAGCCTGCATCTTGAGCATCGACTTCTGCGACTTGATATTGAGAGGAATGAGCAATCCCCTGATAAGAACTGTTAATGCGATGATCGCCAGACCGTAGTTCCCGAAGAACCCGTAGAACAATCTCGTAAGCCACCCGAAAAGGGTATAAAGTGGTCCAAGTATAAAATCCATAACTAACCTTTGTTCTATCCTTCACTATTTGACGGGATCGTAGCCGCCCTTTGAGAACGGATTGCAGCGCAGAATCCTCCAAATGCCCTTGGCCAAGCCCTTAACGACGCCGTATTTCTCGAGCGCGTCTATCATGTACTGTGAACATGTCGGAACATATTTACAGTGATTGCCGATTCCGGGAGATATATACTTCTGATATCCCCTGACCAGCTTGATCAGGAATCTCTTGACCATAATCAGACCTCACTTCCCGAGCAATCCGAGCCTTGTCAGATTCAAAACCATATCCTTTGAGATCTCGTCGAAAGTCGGAACCTCATCGCGGTTCCTTAACGTGAATATAAGATCATTACCTAAAGGAATACCGCCTTCCACCAAACGGTACGACTCCCTCATGAGTCTTCTGGCTCTGTTGCGGCCTACCGCACCGAGCTGTTTTTTGTTGGCACAGAACCCTACCCTGTTTATATCCGGTGATATAACAGTCAGGTTATGCCTGATACCCGCGGGGCGTCTGAAGCAGTGAACTGTCAGATACTGCCCCGTACTGAACTTCCCCCGTTTATATACTCTGGAAAATTCGTAATTGTACTTAAGCGGGACCGATCTCAACTGCAAACCTTAAGCAGCAAGCTGCTTTCTGCCCTTGAGTCTTCTTCTTGCAAGGACCTTCCTGCCGTTAGCAGTTCTCATTCTTGCACGGAAACCGTGTACCTTTGATCTCTGTCTCTTCTTAGGCTGAAATGTCATCTTCATAGCCTTTATCCTCCATTGTATTTATTGTCTTATTCATCAACCTGTCCCTGAAAATGGGCATAGTTATAAACATAATTAGCCTTGAGATTATATTCTCTCAAAAGTGAAGTGTCAAGCAGAAGCGGGCAAAATTGCCGTAAAAGTTATCTGATTCGAGGCTTTTTTGGCTGCGGTTATCCTTCCGCCGTGCGCCTCCGTTATGGCTCCCGCGATCGACAATCCGATGCCGTGCCCTCCCGTCTCCGAGTTCCTCGAACGGTCAGTCCTGTAGAATCTGTCGAACAGATGCTTCAAGTCTTCTTCCGATATGTCTTCCTTTGTATCATTCGTTACGGTCATCACGGCTCCCCTGCCGCTCTTTGCAAGCCCGACAGAGATTACTCCCCCCTGGGGACAGTATTTGACGGCGTTATCAAGAAGTATATTGATAAGCCCCTCTATTGCCTTCCTGTCACCCCTGACATGAACATTGCCGTCAATTGACGACTGATAATCAACGCCGCAAGTCACGGCCCTGGCCTTATACGATTCCGCCTGCTCCACGAGCACGGAGGACAGATCGACGTCAGTCACGGTGAGCATGGATGCTCCCTCCTCCATCTTCGATAACAGGATCAGATCATTGGTCAGTTCGGTCAGTCTCTTCGTCTGCTTCCTTATGTCGGTGACCCACTCGTTGTCTTCCCCTATATCCATTGAGAGAACGTCTGTATCGGCATTGATTATCGCCAGAGGAGTCTTGATCTCATGGCCGGCATCGGTAATGAACCTCTTCTGCTTCTCATAGCTCTCCGCCACCGGCTTGATCATCCTGCCCGACACGATAAATATTATGATGCTGACCAGGATCATGGCGCCGGCCGATATTATCACGCTTATCAGCAGGAAGCTCCTGAAGTTGCCAAGGCTCCTGCCGCAGTCATAGAAGACGATAAGCCTGCTCTGATCAGCCGGATCCTGCCTTGAATAATATCTGTAATCACCGATAAAGCCCCTCTCTTTGCCGGAGCTGTTTACCTTGCCTGCATATTCCTCTGCAGTCGCTTTGTCCACCGCCGATATCCTTTCCGTGGTCGTTGACAGGACACTGCCGGACTTATCGATCCTGACGCTGAAATACCTCGACTCGAAAGCGATCTCCGGCGAGTTGATCCGCCCGTCCCCCCTCGGCATTCTCCTTTCGACGGGATCATGCATCATGTGCTCAGGGAAGACTCCGCCGTTGTCCATGAGGATATTGAGCACATTATCGCCTTCCTTGACGACCTCCATGTAGTTGAACAGATTGATGCCTCCGATTATCAGGAACAGCACCACAAACACGGACAATATGGCAGATAGTATAAATCTCTTGCGCAGTCTCTTTATCATTCTTCAATCTCCAGCGAGTAGCCCGCATTACGCGTCGCCTTGATCTTCACATTGGCTTTGATCTGGGCAAGCTTCTTCCTGAGGTACGACAGATTAGTCCAGACGACGCTTATATCCGCCTCTGAATCAAGCCCCCACACCTTGTCCATAAAGCGGTCAGTGGAGATGAGAACTCCGGGATTGGCCATCAGATACTCCATCATCTGGAACTCCTTGGCAGCCAGCTTAACGGACCCGCTGCCGGTCGACAGTTCAAAGTTTGCCCTGTTGAGAGATACGTTGCCGTACTTGAGCGTGTTGTCTGCGACAGGCGTCACACTCCTCGTTATGGCACGTATCCTTGCCAGCAGCTCCCTGCTCTCGAAAGGCTTGGTCAGGTAGTCATTCGCCCCCAGATCCAGTCCCTCGACCTTGTCGTCTATCTGCGACTTGGCAGTGAGCATCATCACCGGGATCGTCATCCCCTTCGCCCTTACCTGCCTCAGCACCTCAAAGCCGTCCATCAGCGGCATCATCACATCCAGCACCGCGCAGTCATAATCGCCGGTCAGGATATAGCTCAGAGCCTCCTCACCGTCATAGACCGCATCTACCGAATAGTTATTCTTAGTAAGAATCGCAACGAGTGCCCTCGACATGGACTTCTCGTCTTCCGCAAGTAAGATACGCATGCTCACCTCATCGAAAAGATAATATGTATATTATCTCACGCCGCTGGGGATTTTGACAGATAGCGTTGCATGGGATCTGTGAGTTGATGTTACAGCAGTTAAGGATCGACTTGTTCCGCGATGATCCTGAATGTATCCGAAAACCTGCACGGAATGCCGGTCTGTGCAGGAAAACGGATACATCGGGGAGTAATGTATCCGTAAATCCGCACTGGAAGCCGTTTGGTGCAGAAAAACGGATACATT
>CADBNJ010000234.1 GCA_902795955.1 Oscillospiraceae bacterium | reverse complement strand
GTGTCGGCACCAAATCTTTTAAGAGCATCTATAGTAAGCATCAGTCATTATCTCCTTGCAGCATTTTCTCAAACTCTTCAGCCGGAACCGGCTTAGAGAAATAATATCCCTGTATTATCGCACAACCCAGCTTCTTGAGAGTCAGGTACTGTTCTTCAGTCTCAACTCCCTCAGCGATCACCGGAACCTTGAGGTAGTCGGCTATGTCTATTACTATGCTGATCATGCGCGTATCATTTATCCTGTCAAAAGCACTTCGTATGAACATCATATCCAGCTTCAGCGCGTCTATCGGCAATTCCGATATCATGTTAAGTGAGGAGTATCCCGAACCGAAATCATCCATTTCGATGAAGAAACCGTGCTCCCTTAATTCGGTAACGCGCTTGACGATCTGATCGGCATCCCTCACATAAGCAGACTCCGTTATCTCGAGGTATATGTCGGCAGGTGTGATTCCCGCTTCTGATGTGATCCTCTCGAAAGTATCAACGAGCGCGGGATCATAGAGCTCGGCACGCGACAGGTTGACCGATACAGGTACGCTGACGCCAAGACGCCTCCTCCAGTCGGCAATATGTTCTGCAGTACAGCGCCAGATGTACTCGTCGAGCTGCGCGATCAGTCCGTCTTCCTCGAACAGCGGAATGAACCTGCCGGGAGATATCATTCCGAGTGTCGGGTGGAACCATCTGACCAGAGCCTCGGCACTTGTAAGGACCGGCTTATCGCCGCGGATATCGAACTTTGGCTGGAAGAACACCTTGAACTGTCTCTCTGCAAGAGCCTTTGGGAATTCGTCCACCAGCTGCTCTGCAAAAAGCTCGTTCTCCATCAGTGTCTCATCAAAGAAACTCACGGATACGGAATAATTGTTGCGGATCTTGTCAGCAGCTATCTTTGCCCTGTCAAATCTTGATCTGATATCCAGCTTCTTATCGCAGTTTGAATACACACCGACCCTGAGCTTAACGGAAGTCGGCATATCATCACAGGAAGACGCGATCTCATCTGCGATGCCGGCATAGTCATCCCTGTGAGAACAATAAACGAGAAATGTATCTGCAGTCTTCCTGCACAGCACGCAATCTGACGAGGTAAAAGTCTTAACAAGACATCCTGCGATGCGCTTCAGTATCTCATCGCCTTTGGCCATTCCGAAGCGTTCATTTACCGCGTGAAAATGATTAATATCCAGACACAGCGCATCCATGTCAGAATCCGGATGGAACTTGTCGAACTGCTCTCCGTAGCGGTAGAAATAATCACTCGTGTAAAGGCCTGTCAGCTCATCCCTTTCTGTGGCACTGATTATCTGTCTGTCCTCCGCAAGTTCTATCGAACGCGATATCCTCGCTCTGATGACATCAGGCTGCGGATAAGGCTTAGGGATAAAATCAGCCGCACCTTTATTGAGGCTCTCGACTTCGGACGCCTGATCCGATGTCAATACAATAACCGGAATACTCTTAAATTCCTTCTCCTCCTTCAGGCGGGACAGCAGCTCCATTCCGGTAAGTCTCGGCATCTTAAGATCAAGAAGGATCAGGGACAGGGTATTGCAGTTCTGTCTGATCAGCTCATATGCCTCCTCTCCGTCTTCCGCCATGAGCACATCATATTCATCACCCAGGATATTCCCGAGTATCTCACGATTGATCATCTCATCGTCAGCGACGAGAATATGACGCTTGCCGTCTACAAATAAATCTGTCGAACGATCCATTTACTCTATTCCTCCCTCATGTTTATCATCTGTCCTGACCAGGCTTTCGAGTGTCTCAAAAAGCACCTCCGGCTGTACCGGCTTTGTCAGGTGCGCATTGAGGCCGGCCTGAAGCGATCTCTGAACATCTTCATCAAAAGCATTTGCAGTCAGTGCGATTATGGGTATTGTCTGACTGTCGGGTCTTGTCATTGCACGGATATGTCTCGTCGCCTCAAGACCGTCCATCTCAGGCATACGCACATCCATCAGTATTGCCGCGTAGTAGTTCTCCGGATGCGAAGCAAACAGATCAACCGCTTCCCTTCCGTTAACCGCCAGATCGGATTCTATCTCCCTGCTCTCGAGTATCATCTGAAGGATCTCCGCGTTGACTTCAACATCTTCCGCCACAAGAACGCGGAGTCCGGTGATGTCGGCATGCGCAGGTCTGTCTCCGCTGCCGCATTTCTTAAACGATGCCGTCTTGTATTCCTCAAGCACATTTGCTGCGAACAGAGGCTTTGAGATAAAGCTGTCTACACCTGCTTCCGTTGCCTCTGCGAGAATGTCATCCCACTTATAAGCAGTCAGGATAATTATCGCTGATTCATGTCCGACTATCTCTCTTATCCTGCGGGTCGTCTCCACGCCGTCCATGTCAGGCATCTGCCAGTCCACGAGGATAAGATTATACGGCGTGTGACGGACATGACGCAGCCTTACCATCTCTATTCCTTCCTCACCGCTTGATGCAGACTCTGCCGCAATTCCGGTCTGTTCCAGAACGAGCTTGGCATGCTCGCAGGCGATCGGATCGTCGTCGATAATCAAGACTGCCATGTCGCCGGGATGGATCTGATAATCATCAACCGAATCCTTGCGGTCAGAATCGGTAAGCGTAACCGATACGACAAAAGTCGTTCCCTCGCCCTTCTTACTTGTCACGTTGACCGATCCGTTCATCATCTCGACGATGTTCTTCGTAATAGACAGACCAAGTCCCGACGATCCGTATTTATTCGTTGCCGTAGCATCCTCCTGCGCGAACGTATCGAAAATATGCGGCAGGAATTCCTCACTCATTCCGATGCCGTTATCCGCTATGGTGAACTGCAGCGTTGATCTGTTATCGAACTGAGCCGTCCTCTGTATCGTAAGTGATATATCCCCGCCTTCAGGCGTGAACTTAACTGCATTGCCGAGTATGTTGATCAGCACCTGGCGCAGCTTCAT
>CADBNJ010000233.1 GCA_902795955.1 Oscillospiraceae bacterium | reverse complement strand
CTCCGCTCCGGCCCTGTGGCCTGCCGACCTGGGAAGAAGGCGCTTCTTCGCCCACCTTCCGTTGCCGTCCATGATCACACCGAGAGACACCGGTATCTTAAGATCCGGTCTGTCGTAAGTCTTCCTTGATGCCATCAGATCTCCATCAACTCCGCATTCTTCTTATCGCAGACGGCGTCGACTTCCTTCGTGAACTTATCTGTTATCTTCTGGACCTTCTCCTCGTATTCCTTGAGAGAATCGTCCGTCAGTTCCTTCTTCTTGTTGGCAGCTCTCATCTTGTCGATGAAATCACGGCGTGTATTCCTTACAACGACCTTGGTCTCTTCGCCGTAAACCTTAACCTGCTTTGTCAGATCTTTACGTCTCTCCTCTGTAAGCACCGGGAAAACAAGTCTTATAAGCTTGCCGTCATTTGTAGGGGTAATGCCGAGATCAGATGCCTGAATGGCTCTCTCGATCTCTCTGAGCATTGAAGGATCCCAGGGTGCAAGCGTTATCATGCGAGCCTCGGGAACCTGAATGTTAGCAACTGCATTGAGAGGTGACGGTGCACCGTAATATTCAACAGTGATCCTGTCAAGAACATGAGGGTTAGCCCTTCCTGCCCTTATGGCATTAAGGTTCTCCTGAAGGTTCTCGATGGCCTTTGTCATCTTGGATTCAACCTGGTCATAATCTTTGGATGTGATCTCAATCATGGTAGTATCTCCTTTGCAGTTATATATTATTCAACAAGTGTTCCGAGGTTCTCGCCCTTGGCGATCCTGACGATATTTGCAGGGTCTTCCATTGAGAAAACAAGTATCTTCGTATTATTGTCTCTGCAAAGAGCCGCGGCTGTGGCATCCATGACCTTGAGCTTAAGCCTGAGCACTTCATCGTGAGAGACTTTGTCATACTTAACGGCATCGGGATAGATCTTGGGATCCTTATCGTAGACGCCGTCTACCATTGTAGCCTTGAGGAATACGTCAGCTCCGATCTCAGTTGCTCTCAATGCGGCTCCCGTATCTGTCGAGAAATAAGGGTTGCCGGTACCGCAGGCAAAGATCACTATCCTTCCCTTCTCCAGGTGTCTTACAGCACGCTTCCTGATATACATCTCACACATCTGCCTGACTTCGATGGCAGACAGGACTCTCGTGACAGCTCCCTGCTGCTCGAGCGCATCGGACAGTGCGAGCGCATTCATTAATGTAGCGAGCATTCCCATGTGATCAGCCGTAACGCGGTCCATCTGCTCTGAAGATCTGCCTCTCCAGAAGTTGCCGCCCCCGACTACTATACCTACCTCGACTCCGAGGTCGCTCATTGCCTTTATATTCGAGGAGATCTCCTTGAGAACTCTGTCATCTATGCCGATCTTCTTCTCTCCTGCGAGCGCCTCTCCCGATATCTTAAGGAGAACGCGCTTATACTTAACGCCGTCTGCCATATTTATTACCTCCGATTCATCTCTAAATATTGTAACGATAAATCCTGAATAATAAAAGTGACATTTTACTGCCCGTTAAACAAAATCCACGGGTAACAATACGGCGGGTTAGCCGTAAAAGTCATCCTCGTGCCCTTTACAGGGTGATCGACGGCCATCAAACGGCAGAACAGAGCAAGGTCAGCGCCTTTATCCGCTTTACCGTATTTGGAATCACCGTAAAGAGGATGTCCGATGTGGGCAAACTGCGCCCTTATCTGATGGGGCCTGCCAGTCTTGAGCCTGACACTCACAAGAGACAGGCCTTCTTTGGAAGAGTAGACCTCGTATTCAAGTTCGGCATATTTGGCACCGCTTACCTCTCTGTCATAGACGGTTACCGTATTCGTATCGCTGTTCTTGGCAATGTAGGATACGAGCCTGCCACGCGGCTGCACGGGTGTTCCCGTCACTACTGCCAGGTATTCCTTGTCTACCTTGTGTGTCCTGACCTGCTCGGACAGTCTCGATGCCGCTTTGGATGTCCTTGCAAACACCATTACCCCTGACACCGGACGGTCAAGTCTGTGAACAAGTCCCAGGTACACGTTGCCCGGCTTGTTGTATTTGACCTTGATGTAATCCTTGAGGAGCGTCAGCATGTCAGGGGCGCCCGAAGAATCAGCCTGTGACAGAACTCCGGCAGGCTTCAGCGCAACTATTATGTGGTTATCCTCATAGAAAACATCCATGTCACTTACTCCATCGCGTGGTAAAGCCGCAAGGGAGATAAATACCATGTCTGCTGACCGGGAGGCACAGCTCACCGGCTTCTATTCTGCCTTTTGGAAGTGCAAGTCTTGCAACCTGCGCAATGGCTTCCCCTGATATCTCCGTAGCATACGAGCTGATGATAAAGAATAACGGATCGTCTGACAGGAGAAGCCCTGCCCTTGAGACAAACTCATATATCGAATCCTCCAGCTTCCACAATTCCCCGGAAGGTCCTCTTCCGTACGCGGGAGGATCCATTATGATACCGTCATACCGTCTTCCGCGCCTTATCTCGCGTTCAACGAATTTCTGGCAGTCCTCGGTTATGAACCTGATGTAATTATCCGAGAGTCCTGATGCCGCCACATTCTCCTTGGCTCTTGAGACCATCCCCTTTGACGCATCCACATGCACCACTTCATCAGCACCGTGCGCTGACGCTGCGATCGTCGCGCCGCCCGTATATGCAAAAAGGTTCAATACCTTAAGATCCTTCTTCCCGGCCTTCTTGGCGTCACTTATAAGCTTGCCGGCAAAATCCCAGTTTGCAGCCTGCTCCGGGAACAGCCCGGTATGCTTGAACGACGTGGGTTCTATGATGAATGTCAGGTGCTTGTCCAGCGAATCATAACCGATCTTCCAGGAAGCCGGCATTGACTTGAGCTTCGTCCACGAACCGCCGCCTGAAGACGATCTGTTATACACGGCATGAGGATCGCATATAGAATCGAATCCGTCGATCGGCCATATAACCTGCGGATCGGGTCTCCTGAGCATAACATCACCCCAGCGCTCATATTTCTCACCCGAAGCGCAGCTTATTACTTCATAATCCTTCCAATTACCGGCTGTAAACATCATAATCTTCCTGCCTATCTGACTGTGATCTCAGACGACTCGGCAAGCTTCACATCGCCCGAATACAGCTCGACATGATACCTGCCGTCCCTGAAATACTCATTCTGCGTATATACCTTCGCATCGAAATCAAACTTTACCATAATATCATCATTCAACGCAACATCCATGGCGGCGATCTCGGCCGTCCCCCTGTACAGCTTTGCCGTAATATCAACAGTCATCTTCTGACTGAAGCAGAAAACATTGATGAGAGCTGAAGGTTTGTTGAGAGATAAGTCCTTCACGGGATTTCCGAGGAGCGGATCGTACCACATGTTGTCAACGATGTACGGTTTGAGGTAATCATCACTGATATGGGAGGGAACGCCCTTGTCATTCAGGTATTCCAGTCCGTCATAGGGTCTGAGTAACGAATCGTAGAAATCATTCAGATCAGAGAACATCCAGCTGTCATATTCATCCTTGACCAGCCTGAAAGTTATCCTTTCGCGTGTCCTCTTCAGGCCGTCGATCGCCTTCTTGTATTCTTCGACGGTTACAGGCGTCTTATCAAGGTCAAGAGCCCTGGGGATACCGGTAAACTCAACAACGCAGGCCGCTGTATCACGTCCTTCCTTGATCCTGGTGTTGACCACCTCATAGCTGACCTTGCGGAGTGAATACCTGAACAGTTCCATCTGTTCATCCGTTATATCCGATAAGTCGTACCGTTTATCACATGACGAATTAAGATCCGTGCTGCATCCGGATGCAAAGAAGTCATCAAGGGTACTTGTGACAAAGTATTCGGCATCACCTTCCCCGATCCCGTCCAGAATAAACCCGCAGCCGGCGATTGCGGCTGCACAGACGCTCAGCAGGATGATTACCGTCAAATGCCTGACAGATTTTATGGAAAGTGACCTCATTACAGATTCCTTTGTTTTTCTTTGAGTAATCATTATACAACAAGAATGCACATGTATCATCGTGACGTGTTTCATACAACAAAGAGAGCGCCCCGTTACGGGACGCTCTCCGGTCATTCAGATATGCCGCTCATCAGATATCAGAAGACTTCTGCTCCAATACATTACACAATGCAATTGCGTAAGGATCATTGATGCTGTCCTTATTTGCCGCGATGACTACGCGG
>CADBNJ010000232.1 GCA_902795955.1 Oscillospiraceae bacterium | reverse complement strand
GGTATCAAGGTCATCACCGTTGCCGGGAGTGGACAGGATCAGCTTGCCGTCTTTGATGAGCTTTACGGTTATTTGAGGATTGATGATCGCCAGTTTCTCAACGAGCTGGCAGATATACATACCTTCAGTGGAATCCTTCTTAAGGAATTTATACCTTGCGGGGATATTGCGAAAAAGTCCCTTGACTTCAACAACAGTGCCGTTATCACATGCACCGTCCCCCTCATAGACTTTTACGCCGTTCTCGTAAATGATCTTCGTGCCGATATCACTGTCTCTCTGTTTGGTCAGGAGTGTAATATCTGAACACGCGGCAATCGACGCGAGCGCCTCCCCCCTGAATCCCTGGGTAGACAGATTATAAACATCCTCGATCTTCCTGAGCTTGGAAGTCGCATGGAGAAGAAAGCATTTGGCAGCATCCTCCCTGTCCATTCCGCAGCCGTTGTCAGTGACTCTTATCATGCTTATTCCGCCACCGTTAAATTCAATCTTGATCGAATTTGCTCCGGCATCGGCACTGTTGTCAAAAAGCTCTTTTACCACCGATACAGGCCTGTCAACAACTTCTCCGGCCTTGATGGCGTTGGCAGTCTGCGTATCGAGAATGTTAATCCTTCCCATATTCCTCCTCCTCGGTGATCTTAACGAGTTCATATAGGATATTCATCGCTTCAAGAGGAGTCAGCCTTGTTATGTCAATCCCGCGGACGCACGATCGCAGTTTATCCTCCTTGCGGTAAACAACATTGCCGGGGTCAAATATCGATTCCTGACCCGGCATCGCTTCGGCGGACGGCATAACAACGCCGTTCTCCACCTGGGTGCTGCCTGCCACCTTGAAATTCCCGATCCTCTCGAGTTCTGAAAGAATTGCCTTGCTCCTTCCGAGCACATCAGAAGGCACTCCGGCGAGCCTGGCAACCTCTATTCCGTAACTGTCGGATGTTCCGCCGTCCACGATCTTGTGGAGGAATACCACGCCGTCGTCATTCTCCTTAACGTCCACGTGATTATTGAATACCCCGCGGCAAATGCGCGCAAGCTGGTTAAGCTCATGATAGTGCGTCGCGAAGATCGTTCTGCTGTAGAGCACATTAGGATCCATGATATACTCAATGACAGCCCAGGCTATCGACAGTCCGTCATATGTGCTCGTGCCTCTTCCGACTTCATCAAGAAGCAGAAGGCTCCTTCTTGTCGAATGCCTCAGGATATAACTGATCTCTTTCATCTCGACCATGAAGGTTGACTGTCCCATCGAGATATCATCCGAAGCACCGATCCTCGTAAAAATATGATCCACAAGGCCAATATGAGCACTCTTCGCCGGAACGAAAGACCCGATCTGAGCCATCAGGACGATTATCGCCACCTGTCTCATATAGGTCGACTTGCCCGCCATGTTAGGTCCGGTAAGGACCATGAGTCTCTTGTCATCATTAAGTTCTGTATCATTGGATATGAATCCGGCAGGGTCATTTGTCATCTTCTCAACAACGGGATGACGGCCTGCTTCGATCTCGATCACTTCAGAATTATCAACTGAAGGACGCACATAATTCTCTTCAGACGCAAGCTGAGCAAGCGATGCGATTACGTCGATCAGGGCAACGGCCTTTGCAGTTGCAAAGATCCTCGAACTCTGTTCGGAGACTTTTGTCCTTATCATGTTGAACAGCTCATACTCCAGCGCAATACGCTTGCTCGAAGCATTGACGACCTTATCCTCGAGTTCTTTGATCTCAGGCGTCACATAACGTTCATTATTAGCCAGCGTCTGCTTGCGGATATAGTTCTCCGGCACGTTGTCTGCCTGCGATTTGGGCACTTCGATATAATAACCGAATACCTTGTTGTAGCTGATCTTCAGCGTCTTGATCCCGGTCTTCTCGCGCTCACTTGCTTCCATCTGGAGAATATACTGCTTTGCATTTGTTGCTATCTCATAGAGTTCGTCACACTCCTGTGAGAAACCGCGCTTTATTATGTCTCCGTCCTTTACTGTCAGAGGACAGTCTTCGGATATGCTGGAATCGATCAGGTCGCAGACGTCTTCAAGAGGATCGAGCAAGCCCTTGATCCTGCGCCACACGCCCTTATCAAATCCTGATACACACTGAACAAGGAACGGAAGTTTGGACAATGAATTGCGGAGCGATATCATGTCCCTGGCATTACAGCT
>CADBNJ010000231.1 GCA_902795955.1 Oscillospiraceae bacterium | reverse complement strand
TCTGCCCTCGCACCTGCCAGTGATGCAGGTCTTCCGTCAATCGGGAACCTGGGGTTGTCGAGAGCGCCGCCCTCGCCGATGAAATCCTCCTCGACCGGGCAGAAGAACTGCGGCTTGCCGCCGTCCTCTGTTGCTGCAAAGAATCCGTACATTACTTTGTTGCGCTTATGTCCGCGCTCGTCGAAAGTCAGTGTAGGGTTATTGACCACGCCGTACGATGTGACGATCATCCTGTTGAGCATTGAAGATACGTTGCGGTGGTCCCTAATGTTGTCCGCCGATCTCCCGTAGACCGGTACTGCTGCCGTTGGCGTGAATGTGAGCGGAGCGTCACCGTCGTTGATGATCGTGACCCTTGTAAGCTCAACCCTGTCTGACGTGACAGCAGGCACGAAGCTTGTCGTTACGGTGCGGACAGGTGTGCCCGTTATCTTCCTCTCGACTGTATGCCACAGAAGGCCTGCCGTGAGAGTTACTTCGTCCTTGTCTGCCGTGAACTTGCGGCTGTTCTGCAGCGCGGAGGCGCCTGTTGCCGAATAAAGTCCGCCGTCCTTTATCTTGATCCAGAAGTTGCGCGTCGATCTGTTATTGTGCAGATTATCGGATGACACCGGCTCGAGCACGAAAGTGTTCTGGCTTGTCTTCAGGTCACCGCCGAGATCCGGGGTTACGGCTCCCATCATGCCGCTTGCAGCGCCGATCGGGAAATAAAGGTAACTGTACAGGTCGGGATCCTTCAGTCTGAATGTGCCGTTATTGTCGATGAATTCGTAATTTGCCATAAAGCACCTCCGCGCGTTGTAATAGGGATTGTCTTTGTATTTTACCATAAAGGCAGGTTCAAAATATGCTTTTAATATGTCGCGTGTCACTTTGTAAAACGGCTGCGGGCGTATTATAATATGGTAATGGCTAACATTATCGATTATCTCAAATGGCGAGGGGACATAACCCTCAGGCAGGATCCGCTCAATAAGGTGGATGCGATGCTCTTTGCATGCATTTCGTATGTTGACTTCGGCGGAGTCGTCCCTGAGGACGATGTTGAGATATCTTTCGCTGACGCGTGCAGGCGTTTCTTTGAGCTGCATTCCGAGGAGGAACTCGCGGCTGATAATTCATTCATAAGCTTTGCCCCGTCACTTTTTAAGGAGGCGGCTGCCTGTGCAAGGTATCGTGATCTGACAATGAGCAGGTATGTCAACCATATCGACATCAATGACATGATACAGTTCTCGGCGGTTACCATACGCCTGTCGGAAGATGAGGTGTTTATCGCCTTCAGAGGGACGGATGATACCATCGTCGGATGGAAGGAAGATTTCTACATAAGCTGTACGACAATATCGTCCGAGGACGAGTCGATCGTGTACCTGACGGAAGGACAGAAGGGAAGATGTGACAGGATCTATCTTGGCGGTCACTCCAAGGGAGGGCACCTTGCCATTTATTCCGCCTACAACGCTGACAGTGACATAAGGAACCGCGTTGCAAGGATATATGATTTTGACGGACCGGGATTCAACAGCGAGGTCATGGCGACGGAGCCGTTCAGATCGGTTGGTCCCAGGATAACAAGGGTCATTCCCGAGAATTCAATAATCGGCAGGCTGCTGTCGGATACGGCCGAGCCGCTTATCGTTCTCAGCACGGAGAAAGGCATAATGCAGCATGATCCGATGAGCTGGCAGATAGAGGGTAAGCTGTTCCTGGCCGTGGAGAAGAATTCCGTGGCGAGTGATGTTTTCGATGAGACATTGACCAAATGGATAGATGAGCTTGATACTGATGAGAAGAAGAGATTCATAGATGACCTTTTTGCGGTTCTCGAGGCATCCGGGGAGACGAACGTGAGCAAGCTGTCCGGGCTGAGCCTTCAGGCGGTCAAGGCCATGCTCGGCAAGATGCAGCTTCTCCGGAAGGGCTCGAGGGACAAGATAAGGCTGCTGCTCAAGTATTTTTTGGGCAACTGGGGTGAAGTCATTGCGCACACTTCGAAGTTCATGAGCGTGAGGGAGAAGTTCCCTCTGAAACGCCTGATATCATCAAAGAGACGTCTGACGGAGGAGGGTGAATCATGAGAGTTTTTGAATACGAATACAGGGACAGCTCGGAATTCAAATCAGAGATCGAGAAGCTGAGAGCGTGGTGTAATTCCCACACTGTATCGAACGTTCTGTTCCATGTCTATACTCAAAGTGCCGACGATCCGAATATCGGAACTATCCTTCACATAATATCGACTGTCATTCCGAGAGCTCTTTATGTGGGTGCGAGCACGAGCGGCAACATAATTAACGGTGAATTATCGGAGGCCGATATCTGCGTAACAGCATCTGTCTTCGAAGATCAGGATACGACAGTCCAGATCCACCAGTATTCTCTGACTGATGACACTGTAGAGCGCGTATGTGATCAGGTGGTGCAGATGGTCAATTCGAACAATGATATCACAGCGGTCGAGTTCCTTCTGACGATCCAGGGACTGTCAATGACAGGATTGTGCGAGCAGTTATCCGGCATAAGGGAAGATGTTAAGATCTTCGGAGGTGCCGCGCTTAATAAATTCATGGATGATAATGATGTTGTGGTTTTCTCCAAGGTCGGTGACATATCGGATAAGTCGATAGTATTTGTCCTTTACGGCGGAAAGAATCTCTTTGCCGATGCCTTCTTTATCGGCGGGTGGAATCCTCTGGGGCACCAGCTCAAGATAACGAGATGTACGCGCAACAGGCTTTATGAGCTCGACGGCAAGCCCGCTTATGATACATTCAGCAATTATCTGAGCATCAAGAATGATGAGAATTTCTTTGTCAATTCTCTTGAGTTTCCGCTCCTTATGAACATTAACGGAGTAGATATCTTAAGAGCTCCTACAGCATGTAATCCCGACGGCTCTCTTAACATGACCGCGGATATGACGGAGGGGGCGATGGCGCATCTGTCATACGGTGATCCGTGGACGATCCTTCGAACGGTCAACCAGTTCGGCTTAAGAGTTCAGGACTTCGATCCGCAGGCGATCTACATATTCTCCTGCGCAGCGCGAAAGACTTTCTGGGACTCCTCCTCCAAGGAGACAAAGCCTTTCACTTCTCTTGCTTCCACAACAGGATTATATACAGCAGGTGAGTTCGTAAGGACAGGGCAGCATATCAATCAGCATAACGTAACACTGGTAGTCGTATCAATGCGTGAGGGACCGGCCAAGAGAGATCCGGATAAGCTTTTCCATATGGAGCATTCACAGGACCTGTCAGGCCAGGTATCAATGGTCAACAGGCTTGCCAACTTCATTGACAAAGCTACACAGGAACTGGAGGAAGCCAACTTCAGGCTGTCGGTCATGGCAGTTACGGACGGACTTACAAAAATATTCAACAGACTTGAGATCCAGAGGAGGATATCGAGTGAAGTCATCCTCGGTGTTACTTCGGGCGAGGATTCCAACCTTCCGTCGCTCATCATGATCGACATAGACAATTTCAAATCAGTTAATGACTGCTGCGGTCACAGTGAAGGCGATAATGTTATCAAGGGGCTTGCCAATATGATCAAGGATGTTATCGACAAACGTGCTCCGGGTTCCATCGGGATTCGCTGGAGCGATGAAGATATCATTGCGGGCAAAGTTGACGGCAGACCATGTGCCGGAAGATGGGGCGGTGAGGAATTCATGATCCTCCTTCCGAAAACAAGCCTTTCAGAGGCAGCGGATATTGCTGAAGCGATGAGACTGGAGTTCAATAATATTGCTTTCACGCAGGCAGGTCATCAGACGATAAGTGTCGGTGTGACAAGAGCTGTCAGGGGAGAGAATGTTGATATGTTATGCGGTCGTGTAGATCAGGCGCTGTATGAAGCCAAGAAGACCGGCAAAAATAAAGTAGTAGTAAAGTAAATGGAGTATCAGATGGGGAATGTGTCAAAACTTCTGAAATACACAAAAGGTTACCGCGGGGCAACGGCTGCAACGCTGCTGTTTATAGTTGGTGAAGTGGGACTTGAGGTCATCATCCCGCGTATTACATCCAACCTGGTAAGCGTCATTCAGGATAACGGAGATATAAAGACAATATTGATGTACGGCATACTGATGGTCGTATCCGCAATACTGTCGCTTGTATGCGGATGCATTGCCGGCATAGCATCTTCAAAGGCCTCTGCGGGTTTTGCAAAGAACTTAAGACAGGCAATGTTTGAGAAGGTGCAGGATTTTTCTTTCGGTAATATAGATAAATTCTCGACGTCATCTCTGGTAACGAGAATGACGACTGATGTCAGCAATGTTCAAAACGCTTTCATGATGACGATAAGGATCGCGGTAAGATCTCCGTTCATGCTCATACTGACGATCATATCGGCTTTCACGCTGGGCGGCAAACTGGCGCTCACGTTCGTTATCGTAATACCTGTCCTCGTGTTCGGATTCATACTCATCGGCAAGTTCGCACTTCCCGCTTTCCGTGCGGTGTTCAAGAAGTACGATAAGCTGAACGAATCCGTTGAAGAGAACGTCAGAGGCATCAGGGTCGTTAAGGGCTTTGCAAGAGAGGAATTCGAGAAGAGCAAGTTCAATACGGCATCTGACGATATCCGCAAGGACTTTACGAGAGCCGAGAGGATAGTTGGTCTTAACATGCCGCTCATGCAGCTCTGCATCTACTTCAATTCAGTATTTATCCTCTATGTCGGCTCGAAGCTTACAGTCGAGTCCAAGGGTGTTGACATTAACATCGGACAGGTATCCGCATTCCTCACATACGGAATGATGATCCTCATGTCACTCATGATGCTGTCGATGATATACATCATGCTCACGATGTCAGTCGAGTCCGTTAAGAGGATCGTGGAAGTCCTCGACGAGGAGCCCGGCATCAAAGATCCTGCCGACCCCGTATTTGAGATCAGTGACGGAAGCATTGATTTTGATGGCGTGTCTTTCGCGTATTCGGAAGGCGCGGAGATGGATGCTTTACGTGATATCGATCTGCATATCGGTTCGGGCATGACCGTAGGTATCCTGGGCGGTACCGGTGCAGGCAAGACGTCGCTCATTCAGCTCATACCGAGACTCTATGACGTAAAGACAGGCTCTGTTAAAGTAGGCGGAAGGGATGTGCGTGAATACGACCTGACCGCATTAAGAGATGCGGTGTCGGTCGTATTGCAGAAGAATGTCCTGTTCTCCGGGACCATCAAGGAGAACCTGATGTGGGGCAATAAGGAAGCCACCGATGACGAGATAAAGGAAGCAGCCAGACTTGCTCAGGCTGATGAGTTCATCATGTCTTTCCCTGACGGTTATGAATCCAAGATAGAACAGGGAGGAACGAACGTATCAGGCGGCCAGAAGCAGAGACTCTGCATCGCCAGGGCGCTTCTTAAGAAGCCGAAGATACTGATCCTCGACGACTCGACATCCGCAGTCGATACGAGAACGGATGCTCTTATCCGCAAGGGCTTCAGAGAGTATATCCCCGAGACTACGAAGATAATCATCGCCCAGAGGATCGCCTCTGTTCAGGATGCCGATCTTATCGTTATCCTCGATAACGGCAGGATCGTTGCTACCGGAACGCACGATGATCTGCTGAGGGACAACACGATCTATCAGGAGATCTATGAACAGCAGGTGAAGGGAGGTGAAGACGATGAGTGATAACAGAAAGCGCAGACCCGCATCTCCCGTCGAAATGAAGAACTCCATGGGAAGCCTTAAGAGAGCCATGAAAGAGTTCCACACATGCTTCCCGAAGATGATGCCGCTGGTATTTGTTGTTATCGTTCTGGCATCTCTTCCTAACGACCTGTCACCTCTCATAATGCAGAAGGTCTATAAGTATATAGACGAACTGTTCCAGCAAGGTGACTGGATAGCTGCAAAAGAACAGATCCTGCCGAGCATAATCCTGCTTATCGTACTGTTTGCGGCAGGTGTTGCATTGGCGACCGTTCAGGCACAGATGATGGCCTTCATGACACAGAAGTTCCTTGACCACATGAGGAGCAAGATGTTCGGAACGATGCAGACACTTCCTGTAAGCTATTTCGATTCGAATAAGCATGGCTTCATCATGAGCCACTATACAAACGATATCGATACATTAAGACAGCTCGTATCGCAGGCGGTACCGTCACTCCTGCAGGCAGGTCTTGCCGTGGCTATCGTGTTCATAGAGATGCTCTACTTCAGTGTCTGGATGACGATAGTTATCGTTTTGGGAGTTATCCTCATGGGATTCCTGACGGGCAAGGTCGGAGCAGGATCGTCAAGGTATTTCGTGAGGCAGCAGAACTCCCTGGCAGCCACAGAAGGATATATCCAGGAGATGATGAACGGACAGAAAGTCGTCAAGGTATTTAATCACGAGAAAGATACGATGGATAGCTTTAACAAGCTCAACGACGAGCTGTGCGCCGATGCGTCCAAGGCAAACGGATATGCAAACATCCTGGGACCTATCATCAACAACGTCGGCAATATCATGTATGTTGTAATAGCTGTTGTCGGAGGTGTTCTGATCTACTTTAACGTTGACAATCTCTCCATCTCAGGAATGGTATTTGAGGTAAGTATCGTGGCAACGTTCCTCAACATGTCCAAGAAGTTCATGGCAAACCTGAACCAGGTCACGATGCAGATGAATTCAATAGTCATGGCGGCCGCAGGTGCGGGCAGGATATTTGCCCTCATGGACACCGCTCCGGAGAAGGATGACGGATATGTCACCCTCGTCAATGCCGAGATCG
>CADBNJ010000230.1 GCA_902795955.1 Oscillospiraceae bacterium | reverse complement strand
CCTTCAACGACTGATTCAACATTATTCTCTTCTTCGTTATCTTCCTTGGACTTCTTCTTGAATCCGAATATTCCGCGCTTATCCGTATTTGTCACGTTCTCAACGAAAGATATGGAGAACTGCATGGGAACATTGGGCATTCTTGCCGAAGCCTGCGTGATCACGACACCTGCGGCGTCACACTGGTCCTCAGCCTCGTTAAGGATCCTGAGGAGTTCTCTCTGGCCGAGGGCATCGTATACTGCCTTGTTGCAGAGGATGATGCAGTCATCGGGCGACAGCGTAAAGTAATTCGACCACAAAGCATTTGCAGTCTTGGATGCACAGTAATACATGAAGTCGCCGACTCTGTTGTCGAAAGCATCGATCGCTTCCATCGGGATCCCTGCGTCAGTCAGCGGGAACAAGGTGTCATCCCTGTAGAGGAATGCAAGGCCGTTGCCGATCGTAACAGCAAAGGCTTCGGCGTCCTTTACGATGATACCTGAGAAATAAGGGCTTCTCATCTCATTGTCGGACAGCCTCATCTTGCCCGTCACATCTACCGCGGTGGACAGGAACTTCTCAATGAGCGAGTCTATCTCCTTATGTCCGAACTTAACATCATTGCACAGCGATCTGAACTGCGGTTCAAAAGGCGGAAGCATTCCCGGCTCAAATCCCTCGATAGTGGGGTGAGTAAAAACCGAGAAAAAATATCCTCTCTCTTCCTTCTCAATTGTGATATCAGCCTGACGTGTCTCACGCTTGCCGCAGAGCCTTCCGTCGATATAAAATGCATCTGTAAGTGTCTGGGACGGCGAGAACTTTGCCGTCAGCGTACTTGCAAGACGAGTTAGAGTGGCCATTTACCAATCCTCCATATATTTATTCAGGATAATTATATCACAAGGTTTTTTATGACAAGTTTTTTTTCCTCTTTTTAACACAGTTGTTACATTGAAAAGGGCGTCCCATCGCCTGAGACGCCCTGATATCAGCCCTTAAGCTCGTCGAACATGTTCTTTTTGATCTGCTCAAAAGTTCCGGGCATTGCATTGAGATATGCCGTATGGATCTCTTTGTCCGTGGCATTCGGGAACTGATCATGCGCCGCCTGCATTACAAGTCCCGTGTTGACGAAGCCGCACCCGTACTTGACGGCGTATCCGGGGTCGGAGACAAGGAGATCGTACAGTTCCTTGAGATCTGCGGCCGAGGCCTTGTAATTCGGCATGAGCCTGCCGAAATACGCTTTGGTGAAGTAGTCTGCACAATCCTGGGCACTCCACCCCTGGGTATGAATGCCGATGTCGCATCTTGCCATTATCAGGATGTTCATCTCATCGTAGATCTTGACTATCGTCCTTACTTTCTCATCGCTGTCAAAGTATTTCATGGAGTAATTCTCAACGTAAGTTGCCCATCCTTCCGCATATCCGATCGAGTCAAAAAGATACATGTACGGATGTGATGTTTTGCTCCTGGTATAGACGGACTGGAACATGTGTCCCGGATATCCCTCGTGAGAGCACGTAACGCCGAAATCACGGCCGGAATCCTTCTCATTGACAATGATCTGGTTGGAATTGTAGTTATCAAGGTGATATCCGAGGTACGCAGCGGGGCTGAAGTTATCCTGAAGCTCCTTGGGCACGTTGATCACCTGGTATGAATGATCGTGCAGATCCGGGAAATCGGCTTTAATCTGCTCCTTGAGGAAATTGAGATTGTCCTCAAGACTGCCCTTACTGTACGAATGCGTCACATAGGAGGAACGGTTGTAGGAGGGATCACCCATGATACCGATCATCGCCGTAACAACAGAGTCGATCGTATCATCAAGGTTCTTCCTCAGCTCAATGACGGATTTGTTGCTGTTGGACAGCTTCCTGCACAGGTAGGAATAGTACTCCTGTGATCCTGCAAATTCCGTAAGGCCGGTCCCTCTTCCCCCGCTTCCCATCAAGGCGCGCATCCTCTGTGCGCATTCCTCAAATTCGGGGAACATGGAATTCTTCATCGCATCATCGTGGCGTCTGATAAGGTCCTGCTTATCGGCATCTGACAGACCGGCCACCTTATCGAGCTTCTTTGCGAACGAATCATAGAGGAAGCACGTGTCCTTAACCTTTACGAGGTTGTCAAAGGACTCAGCGATCTGCCTGTATGTATCGTCACCTGATGCGAACCCGTACTTCACCCTGTCTTCCTCAAACTTGCAGATCTCATCGAAATACCTGTCCACGTCCTTGACAAGAAGGAT
>CADBNJ010000229.1 GCA_902795955.1 Oscillospiraceae bacterium | reverse complement strand
GACATGAGTCACGCCGTATCGATAATCAGCTCAAGGGACGTGCGGGACGTCAGGGTGACCCCGGTAAGTCCAAGTTCTTCCTGTCACTCGAGGATGACCTCCTGAGGATCTTCGGCGGCGACAGGATCACGGGTCTTGCAGACAGCTGGGGCGTTGACGAGATTCAGGTCAAGGCTCTTGGCAGAATGATCGACTCGGCACAGAAGAAACTGGAAGCAATGCATTTCGGTGCGCGTAAGAATGTCCTTGAATACGATGACGTTAACAACGTTCAGAGAACCATTACATATAAGCAGAGAAGACAGATCATTGACGGTGAGGATGTTCACGAGATCTTCATGAACATGCTTGAAGTTGTTGCCGACAGGATCGCAGGTTCTTTCTCTCTCGACGGACAGATAACCAAGAGCGAGAGATTTGCACTCGGAATGAAGCTGGAAGAGGAATTCGGCGAGCTTCCCGTTATTGCCGACATCAAGGACAAAAACAAAGAACTTCCGGATTACGATGAGCTCGTTCAGACCGTAGTCAAGGAGGCAAAGGAAGCGCTTGAAGTTAAGGAGAATGCTGTTACATCTGAGGTTTTCCGTGAGGCAGAGCGTGCTATCCTTCTTAGAACCGTTGACCTTAAGTGGATGGATCACATCGATGCAATGGATCAGCTGTCACAGGCTATCAGAATGCGTTCGGTAGGTCAGCATGATCCTGTTGTAGAGTATAAGCGTGAGGGTTCGGAGATGTTCGATGAGATGAACGAGGCCATTCAGAATGACTCGGTTCAGATGCTGATGAAGGCTAATTTCTCTTCTGAGAGAAGAGTAGAGAAGAAGTCGGCAGTTGCCGTAGCCAAGGAGTCCAAGCCCGCCGAATCTGCACCCCTGCAGGCTAAGCAGGTTGAGGGTGCTGCCAATAACAGTGCTCCTTCACAGCCTATCCGCAAGGCTGCCGGTACGGTCGGACGCAATGATCCCTGTCCCTGCGGAAGCGGCAAGAAGTACAAGAACTGCTGCGGAAAGAACGGCTGATCATGACAGATAAAGAAGCTTATATCAGACAGATCGAACAGTCGGCGGAATACATCGCTTCCTTGTCTGACAGGCGCCCTGAGATATGTATTGTGCTCGGGTCAGGACTGGGCAAGCTGGCTTCTATGTGTGACATTATCAGAGAGGTATCCTATTCCGATATCCCGGGGTTCCCCGTAAGTACGGCACCCGGTCATGCAGGTAAACTGTATATCTCGGAGATATCCGGCAAGCCCTGCTATATGCTCGGCGGAAGATTCCATTACTATGAAGGATATGACATAGGTACGGTTACCTTCTATGTGCGTGTAATGGCAAAGCTCGGAATAAAGACTCTTGTTCTGACTAATGCGGCAGGAGGCATACTTGACTGCAGTGAAGTTCCTTGCCTGATGATAATCGAGGATCACATCTCGTTCCTTGCCGAGAGTCCCCTCCGCGGACCGAATCTCGATACATTCGGAGTAAGGTTTCCGGATCAGTCACATGTGTACGATCCCGAATACATAAGTATCCTGGAAGATTCTGCAAAGTCTCTCGGAATCGGTATCAAGAAGGGTATATATGCATATACCAAAGGTCCCCAATATGAGACTCCGGCAGAGATAAGAGCTCTCAGGATGCTTGGTGCGGATGCCGTCGGAATGAGTACGGTTCCGGAAGCGGTAGCAGCGACACATTGCGGCATGAGAGTCGCTGCCGTATCCTGCATATCCAACCTGGCTGCAGGGCTGTCCAAGGGTCCTCTGTCCGCTGAGGAAGTAATAATCAGTGCAGATAAGATATCTGATGCCGATTGTTCGCTGATCAAAGAATTTATATCCAGAATCTGATTGGAAGTAGGTGTTTACTATGGATGTACCACAGTATGAAGTAAAAGACATCAAACTCGCGCCTTACGGTTATGAGAAGATCGAATGGGCATACCGTAATATGCCGGTGCTGAGAGCAATAGAGGAAGAACTTATAAAAGAACAGCCTTTCAAGGGAATGAAGATCTCCGTGTCCGTTCATGTGGAAGCCAAGACAGCATGTCTTGCGAGGGCTCTTGCCAGAGGCGGTGCTGACGTGGCTCTTACAGGATGCAATCCTTTGTCTACACAGGATGACGTAGCTGCGGCTCTTGCTGATTCGGGAATGCATGTCTACACGATCCACGGTGATAATGAAGAGGACTATATCAGGCATCTCAAGATGGCTCTGTCCTTCGGACCTGATATCGTCATCGACGACGGCGGCGATTTCTGCATGCTCCTTCATTCCGATATGAAGCATCTTGTTCCCGGCATCCTGGGCGGATGCGAAGAGACTACCACAGGTGTTCACAGGCTTGAGATCCTTAAGAAGGAGGGCAAGCTGAGTTATCCTGTCATAGCGGTTAACGATGCAAGATGCAAGCATCTTTTTGACAACAGGTTCGGAACGGGTCAATCTGTCTGGACGGCCATCATGGCCACAACAAATCTTGTAGTCGCAGGCAAGACTGTTGTTGTTGCGGGATTCGGTATGTGCGGCAAGGGCGTTGCAATGAGAGCAAAGGGACTCGGTGCCAAGGTCATTGTTACTGAGATCGATCCCGTTAAGGCCTGTGAGGCAATAATGGAAGGCTATTCCGTAATGACGATGGATGAGGCGGCACCGGTCGGAGACGTTTTCGTCACTGTTACCGGCTGTAAGGATGTCATAGTCAAGAGGCATTTCCTCATGATGAAGGATGGTGCGATCTGCTGTAATGCCGGCCATTTCGATTGCGAAGTAAATGTAAAGGAACTTAAGGAGAGCGCTGTCTCTAGCAGTGAACTCCGCAATAACATTATAGGTTATAAGCTGGATAACGGCAGGACGGTGTGCGTTATTGCCGAGGGAAGGCTTGTTAATCTTGCTTCAGGGGACGGCCACCCCGTCGAGATAATGGACATGAGCTTCGCACTCCAGGCACAGTCAGCCAGGTACATAGCTGCTAATGGCAAAGATCTTGCAATCGATGTATACCAGACGCCTGAGGTGATAGACAACAGAGTTGCCGAGATCCTCCTCAAAACAAAGGAGATATCGATAGATACGCTGACACCTGAACAGGAGAAATACATTAATTCCTGGGATTTTTGATTTTTACGTATATGATGCAACATTCTGCATTGCAGGATTGTATAAATAGCAGAAACGCAGAAACACGATGGAGGTACTAACAGATGAAAAAGATAATAACACCGGTAATTATTACAGCGCTCATGTTCTCATTTGCCGCATGCGGCAAGACAGAGGGTACACAGACATCGGGTGCGTCTGATAACACATCTGTCGCAACTCAGGGTGAGGCAACGGCTGAGATCCCCAATCCCTGGACAGATAATAAAGATCTAAGGGAAGCAAATGAGAAGGCCGGAATGAACTATGTTCTGCCTGATGAGTATAAGTCTGATAAGACCGTGTACAGATCTTCTGATCAG
>CADBNJ010000228.1 GCA_902795955.1 Oscillospiraceae bacterium | reverse complement strand
TTGTCGTAATTCATGTCTTTCTCACCTCGTCTTTATTATATATTCGCGTTGTGAGTTTTACGACTCAACTAAAATGATAACAGTTCAGAACACATTTGCTGCGTACGCAGACTATTTGTGCAGGTAAAATTATTAGCGGAACATTTACACTGCGTACGCAGACTAATTGTGCAGGTAAGATTTTTAGCGGAACATTTATACTGCGTACGCAGACTAATTGTGCATGTTTGCTGCGTACGCAGTAACTTTGTGAACAGAATCGCCTTTACCGGAACATGTTTGCTGTGTAAGTATTATACAGCCCTGCTCCCTCACCCGCTTATCAGCACTGCTCTGCACGGGGCGCCGTCGCATCCGCCGAGATTAATCGGCTGCGCGCACAGGAAATACTTGCCTTCCGGCACTTCTGACAGCCTGATCCCTTCAAGAAGGACGACCTCACGTGCCAGCAGGATATAGTGAACTTTGGCCGGAGCATCCTCCGGTCCTACAGTCTGTGATTCATTGCCTATCAGCCAGATACCCTTATCTGCAAATACACAGGCCGCCTCCTCGGTAATGAAAGTATCTCCTTTGAGCAGGATCCTCTTGTCTGCACCGGCCGCCTCTGCACGGGCCATAACAGCCTCGGCATCGCTCTTGCCAAAAGGTCCCGAGCACTCCGCTACATAACAGTCACCGATGAACTTCTCAAGAGGCATCTGATCCATCGTCTTGCCGTCATCATAGAAATGATAAGGGCTGTCGACATGCGTGCCGTTATGCGCGCACATAGTGAACGACGTCAGATTTACTATATCTCCGCCTGCGATAGACATGTCACGCTTCATAACCGGAGACGGATCCCCGGGAAAGACCTTACAACTGAATAATTCCTGTGAAATATCGTATATCATATCAGTACTGCTTTATTATCTTGACTTCTATCGAACTGTCTACTGCTGAAGCAAACTCTTCTCCGCACGCTTCGTTACCGGTTACGGACCCGTAGTGTGTCGGGATCGCCACCTCACACCCGATCTGATTGACCAGACTGGCCGCTTCCGCGGCAGTCATCGTATATGTGCCTCCGACAGGCACGAGTGCAATGTCGCAGGATATGTTGATATTATCGTCGTTGATATCAGTATCACCCGCAATATAGATCACCTTGTCATCCATCTCGATCAGGTATCCCACCCAGCCAGCTTCCTGCGGATGGAACTTCTTGTTCACGTTGTAGGCAGGAACCATCTTAACCGTGAGATACTCGAAATCAAAGCTCTCCCCTGCATCACCTGACAGCACCATGGACTTCTTGCCGAGCGTCCTGCGCACCTCCTCATCGATCGACGAAGGAACGAGGAGAACGGTGTCGGTCTTGATTATTTTCGCAATGTCCTCGGGGGAGAAATGATCATAATGGCTGTGAGTGATCAGGATTATGTCGGCATCATGCGTCACTTCCCTTATCCTGTACGGATCGCAGTAGACGGTAACCTCGCCCTTGATCCTGATGGAGCTGTGTGTCAGCAATTCAATAAAATCAGTATTCATGATGCCTCCTAAACTTTTTTGTATTAATAAGGGGTTGCCCCGGTATGCCGGAACAGCCCCTCTGTTAATAAACAACAATTATCAGCAAACAGTGTAGATCCAGCCCTCCGGAGCTTCAACTGTGCCTTCCTGGATGCCTGTGAGTGTAGCACGCAGCTTCGTAAGAACAGGACCCATGTCATCCATGCCGCTTGCAAAGCAGAATTCCTTGCCGTGGTCATTGATGCTTCCGACAGGAGAGATAACTGCAGCTGTACCGCAGAGACCGCACTCCTTGAATTTGCCTTCGAAGATCTCGCTGAGGAGTACTTCTCTCTCTGTAACCTTGAGACCGAGATAGTGCTCGCCTACGTAAACGAGGCTTCTTCTTGTGATCGAAGGCAGGATAGAACCGGACTTCGGAACAACGAGGTTGCCGTCCTGATCAACGAGCAGGATGTTAGCGCCGCCTGTCTCCTCGATCTTTGTTCTCGTAGCGGGATCAAGGTAGATATTCTCTGCAAATCCCTCGTTGTGAGCAGTAACGATAGCATGGAGGCTCATTGCGTAGTTAAGGCCTGCCTTGATGTTGCCTGTTCCTCTCGGTGCAGCCCTGTCGAAATCAGAGATCTTAACCCTGATGGGCTTAACGCCGCCCTTGAAGTAAGGACCTACGGGTGTAGCGAATACTCTGTACTGATAGTCATCTGCGGGCTTAACGCCGATAACGGGGTTGATGCAGAAGATATAAGGTCTGAGATACAGAGAAGCGCCTGTGCCGTAAGGAGGTACCCAGTCTGCATTTGCTGCAACTACCTGCTTGATGGAATCAAGGAACTGCTCCTTGGGAAGGGGCGGGATCTCCAGTCTCTTTGCCGAATCGATAAGTCTGTCGGCGTTGAGGTCAGGTCTGAACGTAACGATCCTGCCGTCCTTTGTTGTATAAGCCTTAAGGCCTTCAAAAACGGTCTGAGCATACTGGAGAACGCCTGCATCCTCGCTCATGACGATCATGTCGTCATCGATGAGGCCGCCCTTGTCCCATGCGCCGTTTGTGTAATTTGCAACGTAACGCTTGTCGGTCTTTGTGTAGCTGAATGTCAGATTAGACCAATCAATGTCTTTTTTCATAAGAAAACACCTTCTTTTCTTAAAAATATAATGTAAAGATTATAGTCTTATTTGGAGGATTTGTCATTATTTTTATACTGTGCCGAACTTATAACCGCATGCGTGGTACTTTACTTCGCCTGCACGGATCACCGGCGACTCAAACTCGGGTATGTTCACGCTGTTCGGGTACATCTGCGCTTCAAGGCAGATCGCATCGTAGGGCTTGTACGGAATATCGCCCTTCTGATCAGTGCCGCCCAGGTGATTGCCCGCATAGATGTGGATGCCCGGCATATCGGTATACACCTCCATCACCCTGCCGCTGTCAGGCTCAGTGACGCACGCCGCGAAATTATAATTCCCGTTGTACCCGTTAATGCAGTAATTCTGGTCGATGCCGCGTGACATGACCATCTGCGGGTCATCTGACGTAGTAAGCTGTGATATGAATGTGTTCTCCCTCACGTCAAAATCAGTTCCTTCAACATCCATGTATTTCTCACAGTTGCAGTTAGTCTCGTCCTTGAGTGTCACCCTGTCACTGTTGATCATGATGAGGTCAGTCTCAACCGAACCGCTGTTGTGGCCGCCGAGGTTGAAATAAGCATGATGTGTCGGTGCAAAGACAGTGGCCTTATCGGACACTGCTCTGTACAGGATCAGAAGCGTTCCGTCAACAAGCCACGAATAGATAACAGTCGCTTCGAGGTTGCCCGGGAAGCCGCATGCGCCGTCTTCTGACAGACATGTAAGCGCGACAGATTCACCGTCCGCTTCCGGAATTCCTGCGATCCCACTTGCCTCTATGAAGTTGTCGGTCTCTTCCTTGCTGATGATCTCACCCTTCCAGAACATGTTCTGGAAAGCGGGATTGCCGCTGTGAAGATTATTCTCGCCGTCATTCTGAGCCACTTTGTATTCGACTCCGTCAATGGAGAACCTGGCATGTCTGATCCTGTTGGCGGAACGGCCCACGACTGCGCCGTGGTTGCCGCCGTCGCGCATGTATTCGTCAAGCCCTCTCATGCCGAGCATGATGTCAGCCATATTACCCTTACTGTCAGGAACATACAGAGTCTCTATCCTCGCACCGTATGTGATGACAGATACTTCCTTCCCGTCGGATGACTTCATGACGAACCTGTATGACAGGTCCTCATATTTGGAAGGATCGGATTTGGAAGGATAAGATTCTTTGGTTACAGACATTGCTTTATTCTCGATTCTATTAATTCTCACTGTGTTCAGCCGGCACGAAAGCGGTATTGTCCACCATCTCCCTGAACTTGATATCCGCCGCCTCATCGGCAAGCCTGATAAGTTCTTCCTGACTGTCGAGTTTAATCTTACCACGAAGGTCAAGTTTGTGATATGTTCCGTCAATATCAAGGATATGAGCCCTGACGGTATCTTCAAGTTCCACCTCGATTATCTCCATGACGCGCTTCCTGCAGTCGGGATCCTCCACCGGGAACATCAATTCGACACGCCTGTTGAGATTCCTGGGCATCCAGTCGGCAGAAGCCATATACAGATCCTCATGTCCTTCATTGTAGAAATAGAATATCCTTGAATGCTCGAGGAATCTTCCCGTAATAGATCTTACTGTAATATTGTCGCTCATTCCGGGAATGCCTGCCCTGAGGCAGCAGATCCCGCGGACGATCAGGTCGATCTTGACGCCTGCTTTGGAAGCGTTATAAAGCTCCTTGATTATCACACCGTCAACCAGCGAATTGATCTTTGCTATGATGCGCGCCTTCTTGCCGGCCTTGGCATTATCACTCTCGCGGCGTATCTTCTTGATGAAGTAATCCTTCATCCATAATGGTGCGGGTATAAGTCTGCGCCAAGTCTGCGGGATCGAATAGCCCGACAGCATGTTGAAGAACTCGGAAGCATCCTCGCCGAAGCTCTCTGATGCGGTAAAAAGTCCCACGTCCGTGTAGATCTTCGCGGTAATATCGTTATAGTTGCCCGTGCCGAGGTGCAGATATCTTCTGATGCCGTCCTCCTCGCGTCTTACGACGAGCGTTATCTTGCTGTGGGTCTTAAGTCCTACAAGACCGTAGATAACGTGACAGCCCGCCTTCTCGAGCATCCTTGCCCAGTTGATGTTGTTCTCCTCATCGAATCTGGCCTTGAGCTCGACGAGCACCATAACCTGCTTGCCGTTCCTTGCAGCCTCCAGGAGAGATGCGATGATCGGCGACTTGGAAGATACCCTGTACAGAGTCTGCTTGATGGCGAGAACGTTCGGATCCACCGATGCCTGCCTGACGAACTCGAGCACAGGGTCGAAGCTCTCATACGGGTGATGGACGAGCCTGTCTTTCGCCCTGATCTGCGCGAAAATATCACTCAGGTCCTCATCGAACATCGCGGGCTTGGCGGGAACATGATTCTTATAGCACAGTTCGGGATGTACATCCTCACTGGCCGAATAGATCTTAAACA
This sequence comes from Oscillospiraceae bacterium, assembly GCA_902795955.1. Lineage (GTDB taxonomy): Bacteria > Bacillota > Clostridia > Saccharofermentanales > Saccharofermentanaceae > Saccharofermentans. The sequence continues at coordinate 685 of CADBNJ010000228.1, read as the reverse complement.
GGAATGTCAGGTCGATGGGGCCGTTAACGCTGAAGATGTCCTTCTTGCTTATCTTAAGCTCCGATGTGATGAAGTCGAGGATCGCGGGCTCCATATCGTCCTGTATCTCGAGCCTGATTATCTCGCCGAACCTTCTCCTTCTCACCTGCTCTTCTATCTCCTTGAGAAGGTCTTCCGCCTCATCCTCATCGATGTCGAGATCGGCATTACGCATGATCCTGTAGCATCCTGAAGCGATGACAGTCTCGCCAAAGAACAATGAATCGAGATTGCCCTGTATGATCTGCTCAATGGGCACGAACACGAGGCCCTCAGATGATTCGATCTTCAGCATTCTCGGAACGACCGTCGGGATCTGCAGTGTGGCGAACACGATATCGTCCGGATTCTCCGGCTTGTCCTGAGGCTTGCTGGCAGCATCGACGATTCCGTGATCGGCTGACAGATCATTATTATTCTCGAGCATTACGCAGAGGTTGAGCATTCTGTTGTATATCAGCGGGAACGGCCTTGATGCATCGACTGCCATCGGCGTCAGGATCGGATAGAGTACCGTCTTGAAATACTCGTCTGCGACAGTCTTGGAAGCTTCATCCAGTTCGCTGTATTCCATCAGGAATATCTTCTCGTTCTTAAGTGAAGGAACGAGCGACCTGTTATATGTGGAATACATCATTGCCATCGA
>CADBNJ010000227.1 GCA_902795955.1 Oscillospiraceae bacterium | reverse complement strand
GTGGATTACGGAGCAGTTCTTAAGAGGCGCGGTGATAAAGTGGATTCTAACAGAACCTCCAGCAACCGTGCGGCAACTCTTCTCATGACTGCTGACACCGGGGAGGCACTGGAAGAGAAGACAAAGATGGTGCTGGAGCGCATCGACATCGTGGATATTGACGGGATCAGCCGGATGGCAAGATGACGTTAATGATGGGGTAACCGGAAATGAAAGAAAAGCTCGTTATCGTAGGAACAGATCGTAGGTTACCTCAGTATAGATCATATAAAGAAGACTATCGGAGATAAGCCTGTTTCAGAACAATGATCAGTGATAATGCCAGGATCTATAAGGATACATTGATACGCGATTCCTCAATCGGGGATTCCGTTATCTCTGACCGCGCGGTCGTCATCAGTTCACAGATCGATGATAAGGTCGAGATAGGAAGAGACTGCTCGGTAATACACGCCAGGATCGGGTTCGGTTCTTTCCTCGGGAAAGGATCAATGGCAAAATTCATTACGATAGGCAAGTTCTGCAACCTGTCATGGCACTTAAGCCTCGGAGGCAGTAATCATAATTATAAGAGTGCATGTATGTATACAGATACATGGTGGAAAAAAACATTTGATGTCGGCGAAGGATTAGGTCCTGTTGACATTAATGACTATACCGTGATCGGCAATGATGTCTGGATCGGTTCTCAGGCTAATGTCTTGCGTGGTGTAAAAATTGGCGATGGAGCGGTCATAGGAGCCTCTTCACTTGTGCTGGAGGATGTTCCTCCCTATGCCATAGCAGTCGGAAGCCCTGCGAGGATCATTAAGTACCGTTTCGATGAGGATACGGTCAGCAGGCTGTTGAACATCAGATGGTGGGACTGGCCGCGTGAACAGATAAGAGATGCTTCAGATTACTTAAGAGGTGATCTGGATGAGACCAAACTCGGGGAACTGGAGAGGATAGCAGATGAGATCAATACTTCTGACAAATAAATATAACGGTGTTCCTCTCTCTATCGTTGAGAGTGAAGTTCCTGACGGCTTCAGGCTGTTATTCCTTCCCGAACAGACAGGTGATTCCCTTCTCACAATGATACCTGAGGCAGACTATGTTCTCGCCGGCGGGCGCCTTAAGATCACCCGGGAAGTGCTGGACAGGGCAGAGAATCTGAAGATGATCCAGAGGTCGGGTGTAGGTCTTGATGCTCTGGATCTCGATGCTCTCAAAGCCAAAGGAATACCTCTCTATGTGAATCAGGGTATCAATTCGGAAAGTGTCGCAGAGCACGCACTTCTCCTGATACTCGCAAGTCTCCGCAGGCTTCCTCTGATCGATAAGAATACGAAGAACGGTATCTGGAAGAAACAGGAGCAGGGTGTTCAGACTGCCGAACTCAGGGGGAAGACAGTCGGTATCATCGGAATGGGCAATATCGCAAGGACTCTTGTCGGTCTCTTAAAGCCGTTCCATACGAATATACTGTACCATGACATCGCCCGGGCGCAGGCCGGGTTTGAGGAAGAGAATAACATGCAGTTTGCCGGCATTACGGAACTTCTTCAGCGTTCGGATATCGTTACGATCCACTGTGCGCTTACGGCAGAGACTGCCAATCTGATCAATAAAGACACATTGGGCATGATGAAGGAAGGTGCAGTCCTCATCAATACTGCCAGAGGAGGGATCACGGATCCGTATGCGGTTGCAGAAGCCCTCAAAAACGGCAGATTATCTTTCGCGGGATTGGATGTCCATGCAAGCGAGCCTATCCCCGATGACTATCCGCTGAAAGGGCTCGATAATGTGATCCTGACACCGCACATCGGAGGTGTGACTGCTGATTCGTTCCGTGCAATGATGCACGATGCGTTCAGAAATATCGAGTGCTTTGAGCAGGGAAGATTAGAGGAGATAAAGTCTTACAGATATCTGTAGGACGTTTTTTTTGTATGTCTGACATAATTACGCGATTTGTTGACTATCTGTTCGATAAAGCTTCACTTATAACAAGTGATCTGAATGACAGAGCCGATATGTGCCTGAAGGATTATATGGCGGTTACTGCTGCCGGTGCAGAGAAGAACAGAAGTCACTGGGAACAG
>CADBNJ010000226.1 GCA_902795955.1 Oscillospiraceae bacterium | reverse complement strand
TTATTGGCGCGGACAGACAGGTTGATGAGGTCATCAGCCCGGACAGGTGCCGGCAGCAGCACCATCATCTGCAATGACAAGAGCAATATGAATGCCGCAATTCTCCTCATGGCTTATCTCCGTATCTGTCAGGCATATTATCATATACCGGAATGATGAATTCAAAAGTATTGCCGAGCTGATCAGTGCTCAGATAGCTCTTATAATACCTGTAACCTTCGGAATATGCCATCATTATGTTGCCTGCATACTGATGATCATAAAGAGCGGTCCCGTTATCAACGACGTCGAATTTCTGGAAGTAAAGAGTATCCTGTCCGTTATTTATATAACCGGATGCTATCCACAGCGCACCGCCTGTAATAGCCTTGTCTCTGGAATCCCACGGCAGCAGGAACGATCTCTCCTTGTCAGTCAGCTCCTGCTTGTCGGGTTCATAACCCCAGCGGGAATACTTGGCGCCATTCAGTACCGGTCCGCCGTCCCCCGTGGACCCGTATGATCCGATATTGTAGAAATTATAATATCCCTCATATCCTTCGACCGTACCCTGAGCAAGCTTGGACTGGCCGTTCGAACCCATCTCAGTCAGGATCCTGCTGGCAAGAAGATAAGGTGACACTCCCGACGTCTTCGCAGCATTGAGAATGGCGTCCGCATAATTGAAGTCCCCTGTATCCATGAAGGTTCCCTTGATCATCGAAGAGACGCCTTCTTTTGTATGATATTCGGGATTATAAGACTGTCTCTCGAACATGAATACACGCTCTATGCTGAGGAAATTGCGCGGATCGAGATAATACCTGATCACATCGGGCTTTACAGCCATCCAGTCAGGAGCATCATATATCTTGGAGTCAGGCTTGACATATGTGGGATTATATCTGTTCGTGGCAAGGCTTCTTCCTCCGGTATCCTCCACCTTGACCACTTCCTCAAAATCAAGTCCCGTATTATACGGTGTAAATATATACTGCGGGTGCTGCGCATGAAGCAGTATCAGTCCGCTGTAATATGACTCGGGGAACCTTGACAGCGTATTCTCATAGAATTGACCGTCATCATCTCCGCATAATATGTAGATCTTGTATTCCTTCTTCGTTCCCGTGAAGGACTCGACGGAGCATGTCATCTGATTCATGCCCTTCTTGAGATCGAGAGTCTTCTTACCGCCGTTATCAGCCCCTTTAACGCCGTCAATGCTGATATCCACGGAGGAAGCATACCCTTCCTGCGGAATGGCCGTTACATCGAGACGCGATACATTCTTCATATAGTAAGCATATTCTTCCGTCTGCGGATCGAATCCCGGCCAGATATTGATCTTTGTTCCGGACTGATCCCTGACGGAGAGTTCATAGAGAGTTCCGTTCAGCGGCAGTATATCCACCTTCGATGCACTGTCCTCGTAGATCTGAAGATCCTTGTCAACAAGCCTTACAACATCCCCTTCCCTGCCCGTAACGGCCATGAATGTTCCGTTGTATCTCGCCGCTTCGGGACTCTGAACCATCATGTAGCTGATATCCGCATCCGGCGTCTCACATGCGGCTCCACGGCTGACTCTCACGTAAAAACAGTTCGACAGACCCATGATCCCTGTCTGTTCGGATGCGGCTGCGACATCCTGCGCCTTCCCTCTCAGAACTTCATAAGACAGGCCCGGCAGGTCGTTCTCGCCTATCAAATTGCCGTAAAGATCGTACAGGGACACCTTGATGTCGTCAGTCATCCCGGCGAAATTCACATATGCATCACGTTCTTCGCAGTTGAATCTGTACCACGAGGATACGCTTCCTGCCCTGAGTATCCCGTCAGATGCCCTGTCATTTGATAAAGTCCCGAATTCCGGGATATCGACCTTGCCGCCCGCAATAACAAGGCTCCTGCCCTCACCTGTTCTGAACAATATATTGATATCGTGTTCTCCTGGCCTTGCTTCCGCAGTATCCCATGATATATCGTATTCCCTTGTGCCGGGGGCGCTGCCGCCCTTCAGGCTGAGATAACCGTGACAGAGCGAACCATCCACAAGTATGTCAGCCCTTATGTCATCACCGCTGTATTGAACGGTACCCGATGCCTTGCTGATGCCCATCAGAGTACGTCCGCCGTTCTTAAACTCATCCGTAACCGTCGCGCCGGATATGCTTCCCGGACCGCCGCCGGATACGATGCTGCCGGTAGCTTTGTTGCTTCTTCCCAAACTCCTTACGGCCTGATCCACCGCATATATCCTGGAATTACTCTTTACCATTGAGGATATATCGCTTATCTTACCGGCATCTGCGTCACCGTATACAACACCTGCCAGATCTCTTGCGAACTGATCATCGTCCGGGCACGATGAGAGGTATGCCGGAGATTCAAAGACTGTAATGAGATAGTCGGCTAATGAGTACAGCTCCGCTTCGATCCTCCGCTCTGCACAGCTGCTGCCGTCACCTCCCGCAAGAGCCTTGGCTCTCATTATCACCTGCTCCTCACCGCTTCCCGCACGCGTGCCGAACGGGGACGACGCGGAATTCATGACGATAACGGATAATACCGTAAGTATTACTCCCAGCAGAGCGGTTCCAAGTGACAGATACAGATATTCCGGGCGTCTCTTACCGTTCATAGATACCTGATACCACCTTATCCGTTCCCGTTCAGCTGATCGAGATTATAACCGAATGCCGGCACGTATGTTCTCATGAATTCATCTGCTTCAGGAACATTCATGGCAGCGATCGACTCTCTCAAGGTCTCTTTGGCTGACAGGAATTCCCTGTTGCCCGATGATTCTTCCCTGATGCATTTGATATAAGCAGCGATCTTGTCGGCTGCCTTAACAAGCCGCTTCATTACTGCGCCTTCATCCCCTTTGAACTGCGGATCAAGGAGAGACAGATATTCATCTCCGAGTTCATCCGGCAGGAGGTTTACAAGTGTTCTTGCCGCTTCGGATTCCACTTCCTTGTATGCTCTGGTGATCTCTTTGTTACGGTATTTGATGGGTGTCGGAAGATCTCCCGTCAATATCTCCGTACAATCGTGATAAAGGCCAAGACATGCGGCCTTGTACGGGTCTACCCTGAGACTCTCCTCACCTGTGTTATTCCTGTTATACATAAGCGCCAGACACTGGGCGATAACAGCCACATCAAAGCTGTGCTCCTTTATATTCTCAGTCTTCGAATTGCGCATCAGGCCCCATCTTGCGATGTACTGCATGCGGTCTAGCATAGCAAAAAAGCCGTAATTTGGTTCACTTTCCATTATCATATCTCCGTTATCTTAATTCTTGTACAGCTCATTGAAGCAATCAGTCGCGAACTGGTCAGTCATTCCTGCAATGTAATCCGTCACCTTGACGGCTGCGGGACATTCGGGCTCGGGATGAGAGATGACGAATTTGGCAAACTTGCGGATCGCTTCCTTCTTGGAATCAAGTGCCATATCTATGTTGGATGCCGCGTTGTAAAATGCGTCAAAAAGTCCTCTGATCATAATGTCAACTGTCTGTTCATATACCTGTACCTTAGGAGCCTTATATATCTGGACTACATTCGTATTGAGGAACTTCGCCAGAGCTTCCGATGCCGTGTCGGACATCCTTATCTCATCCTTGGAGATACTGCAGTTGATTATATCCTCTACCAGAGTGTTGATAACCTGCGAATTGCTCTGACCGAGAACGGCCGCCGCTTCGGGCGCAAAGTCACTGATATCTTCAATTAACCCTGTCCTCAAGGCATCCTCGACATCCCTTCCGACATAGGCAATCTTATCGGCAAATCTTACGACGCATCCCTCGAGTGTAGCGGGACTATTACGTTCAGCCTTTGGTATGAGATACGATACCTCCGACTCAGGCTTATCCCTGTAAGGCCTTAAGACCTTCTCATCGTATATCTCTCCGCAGTGCGACAGTATACCGTCCCTGACCTCGAATGTAAGGTTGAGTCCCGTCTCACCGTTCCTGCTCTCCAGAAGGTCAACAACCCTTATGCCGTGAGCCTCATGTTCGAAGAACCTGTCAGGCTCCTTCTGCTTCAGGCACTTGTTGAGGATCCTCTCACCGCTGTGACCGAACGGTGCATGCCCGATGTCATGTCCGAGTGCGATCGCCTGGATCAGATCTATATTGAGATTGAGCGCCTTGCCGATCGTCGAGGAAATGTAATAGACATACAGAACATGTTCAAGCCTTGAGCAGATATGATCATTCGTAGGATTGAAGAAGACCTGTGTCTTATGCTTGAGCCTCCTGAATGACTGGGAGAAGATGATCCTGCCCACATCGCGCTCGTAGGGATTCCTTATATCGGAACTGTGTTCGTCCCTGACTCTCCCCCTGCTCTTCGAGATGTGTGCCGCAAACGACGACAGAAGACTGTCCTTCTCCATCTTCGCAAGCTCGAGGATATCACGGTTAGTATCACTTACTCCCGTGCTGATGTTAACACTCTTGAACGCTTCACTGTACAGATCAAACAGGCTTGTAATATCACTCATCTCACCGACCTCCGATGATATTATACCCTATAATCGCCGCCTTTGTTCCATCAGGCACGGTGAAGGCCCGCCGCCTTGGCCAGCATGTTCTTCCTCATCCCGTCGAAATCAACGGTTATGAGCGCATCACCGCCGACCGGCTCGACCTTCAGGACCTCCCCGGGGCCGAATCTGTCATGTCTGACCTTCATGCCGACAACCAGTTCATCAGGCGCAAGACCGCCGGACTTAACGGCACTCTTATTGCCTGATACTCCGGTAAACTTGGTTGACAGTGCCGTGCTGATCGCTCTCCTTGCCTCATCCCGCCTCGGTGCGATCTGTGCCGCACCGGCAGGTTCGTCGTGGCGTTTGGTTCCCATCTTATAGAGAAGATCGCTGTTGATCTCCTTGATGAATCTGGAAGGCATGTTGCTCTGCGTCTGTCCGAAGAGCATCCTCTGCCTCGTCATCATAACGAACAGATTCTTCTTCGCTCTCGTGATCGCCACATACATCAGTCTGCGCTCCTCCTCAAGGTCGTCCTCTGTCTGTATCGACCTGTAGCTCGGGAATATGGTCTCTTCGGCACCTACAAGGAAGACAACGCCGAATTCCAGTCCCTTGGCGCTGTGGATAGACATGAGCCTCACATAGTCATCCGACCCGTCATCGCGTTCCTCATCCGTATAGAGCGCAGCATTGGCCACATAAAGAGCCAGTATGCCTTCGGTAGTCGATGCCGTGGCAAATCCCTGCTCCGCCATCAATTCGTCTATGCTGTTGTCTTCAGGATCCGCTCTGTGGGCGTTATCGAATTCGGCTGCTTCCGTAAGGAGCTCCTTGAGGTTCTCGACCCTGTCGACTATCTCCCCCTTCTTCTCGCGCTGGGCGATTATCTCGCTTATGAGACCCGACTTATCCTGAACATACTCAACGAATCCCGCGAAGTTCAGTTCATCCTCCATAAGCCTGGAACGCATCTCATCAACCGTATCGGTAAATTCCCGCAGCTTATATGCTGCCCTGGATAATTCCTCAAACTCGGATGCGTGACCCGCTATGTCGAACAGGCTTCTGCCCGTCGCGGACGATATCATCTTCATCCTGTCGATCGTCGTGTCACCGATGCCTCTCTTCGGGACATTTATTATACGCTCGAAAGCCAGGTTGTCATTAGTATCATTTATTATCCTCAGATATGACAGGAGGTCCTTGATCTCCTTACGGTCGTAGAACCTCAGACCACCATAGACTCTGAACGGGATCTCCCGCTGCCTCAGAGCACTCTCTATCGAACGCGACAGGGCATTCATCCTGTAAAGAACGGCGCAGTCCGAGAATCTGAACTTGCCTTTGTCAACGAATTTCTTAATGGTGGACGCGACAAAATCCGCCTCTCCCATCTGACTGTCAGTATTGACTACTACTATCTTATCGCCTTCGCCGTTAGATGTGCGGAGTTCCTTCTTCTTACGCTTCCTGTTGTTGGCTATGACCTGATTGGCAGCTTCGAGAATGCTTCCGGTGGATCTGTAATTCTGAACGAGCTTTATTACCTTGCATCCCGGGAAATCCTTCTCAAAATTCAGGATCATCCTTACGTCTGCCCCGCGGAAAGAATAGATCGACTGGTCATCATCGCCTACTACACATATGTTGCCGTGCCCCTTTGCCAAAAGCATGACTGCCCTGTACTGGGGAAGGTTGGTGTCCTGATACTCATCTACCATTATGTATCTGAACTTATTCTGATACAGCTCGAGAATATCCGGGTGCTCATCCAGAAGCCTTGTCATATTGATGAGGATATCGTCGAAGTCCATGGCATTGTTCTGAAGGAGCTTCTCCGAATACCTCTTATATATCTTGGCGTGGATCCCTTTGACATAATCGCCGGCAGATTCCGCCAGATAATCATCGGCCGTTATCATCTTATTCTTTGCTGACGATATCTCGTACTGGACCGATCTTGGCTTGAACTTCTTCTCGTCTATATCAAGCTCCTTCATCGCATCCCTGATGAGCTTGGTCTGGTCATCAGTATCAACTATCGTGAAATTATCCGAGTAATACAGAAGCTCCGCATGCTTCCTCAGGATCCTGGCGAAAATACTGTGAAATGTTCCGCACCAAATATACCTCGAGCTGTCCCCGACAAGCGAAGTGATCCTCTCCCTCATCTCATTGGCAGCCTTGTTCGTAAACGTGATCGCCAGTATCTGTGAAGGTCTCACGTTGTGGTGCTTCATCATGTAGGCTATCCTGTATGTGATAACGCGTGTCTTGCCGGAGCCCGCCCCCGCAAGGATAAGCAGAGGTCCGTCAAGATGCGTCACAGCCTGCATCTGTTCTTCATTAAGCTCACTCAGCAGTTCGCTCCCGTCAGTATAGGCCGTATTGCCGGAACCTGCGTAGATCTGCTGTAATTCATCAAAAAAATCACTGTTATAATCAGACAAAATAACACTCTCCAAAAACAAAAGATTATTATTGGAACATTATACCACCGGACCGGTCCGTTTATTGACACACATCAGCGGTTACTGCATACTCCCGATCCGTCAAAATCGTATGACCGCCCGTCAATAACGGCAGTTGTTGAGGACAGCATTATTCCGGAAGTGTTGAAATAGTACCATTTGTTCCTGATCTTCTTCCATCCGGTTGCCGCGCTTCCGTCCTCACCGAAGTAGAATCCGCTGCCGTCAACAGTCTTCCAGCCCTTGACTCCGATGCCCTTGCCGTCAAAGTAATAATACTTAAGTCCTATCCTCCTCAGGCCTGTAACCATCTTACCGTAGGAATCAAAATAATAAGTATTGCCCTTGCTCGTGATCCATTCACTGCATGCGGCCGAGCCGTCATCACCGAAGAAGTACCACGCATCGCCGATCTTCTTCCATCCGGTAACGGCTGCTCCCTTATCGCCGAGATAATAGATCCTGCCGTCTATCCTGACAAGCCCTGATACCATTGCCTGATCTTCGCCGAAATAGTATTTCTTATTATCTATCGTCTGCCATCCGGACAGGCTCCTGCCGTCAGCATCGAAGCAGAACTGATCTCCTCCCGCCATCTGCCACCCGGGCAACGGCTTGCCGTCACTGTCAGTACAGACATACGAGGCACCGTCTCTGCTTATCGTCCTGGTTATCTTGCCGGAACCGTCTAGATAGAGCCACCGGCCTGCATACTTGACCCAGGCCTTCTTAAGTCTGCCCGTACTGTCCAGATAATAATACTTATCATCAAGTATCAGGATCCCGGTACGCATCCTGAAGGTATCGTCTATGTAGAAATCATCATTCTTTACCTTGATCCAGCCCGACCTGGCCGCCCCGCTGTTGCCGAACAGGTACCAGTTGGTCCCGCACTCCTTCCAGCCGACGAACATCGATCCGTCCTCTTCAAAAAAATAGAGCTTCTCCCCTATGTACTGAAAACCTGTAGCCATGATCCCGTTCTCATCAAAATAATAGGTCTTGCCGTTTATCTCGGCAAACTCATTGACCTTCTGCGCACCGGTCGTGTCATAGAACACATATCCGTCCTCATTCTCCTGCCATGTTCCGTATTTCCTGCGGCTGACCGGATCGCCCGGGCGTCTGTAGATGTATATTCCGTAGCCTCTGCCGGATGTCGTTCCCTTGTTGATGTATTCCCAGAGAGCCTGACATGTGACGACACCGCCCTCGCCGTAATCAGAGTAATGAGCAGGCCATGCCGTCTTGCCGTCATATGACTTCATGTTATCCTTCACTCCGCAGTATATGCTGACATGGCTGCATCCGGTGTTCTCCACGTCCCGTGAAGTGTTCCTTACCCAGATGAGGATATCCCCGGGCTTTGCATTCGCGGCAACCCAGTCACCCAGTTTGACGGCCGTCTTCCTGTCTATCCCCACAGACATCCTGTAAGTAGTATTCGACGCAACAAGATTATAGTTATTGTCTTTGAGCATCTGGCGCATCATCTTGGCGCGCGGATGCTGCACAAATTCTCCGGGATAATATGAACAGTCGCGCATGATCATGCTGACGTAATCTGCACATGTCGGCGCAACAAAGCCGCCGATGTACTCCCTGCAGTACTCTTCCACTTCTTCCCAGGTGCTGCGCTCCTCTGAATCAGTATTGGCACTTACGGGGACTGCCGCGCAGACAGACATTACGATCATGATCGTCAATAACGGGAATAACTTGTGTATGAGTCTCTTCATCCGCAGGCTCCTGTAACATAATTGTAATACAGTATACCATAAACGCAGCCCGCTGAGCAGAGCATTAATACAATAAAAACACAGGGGCTGTCTCATTTTGCCATGAGACAGCCCCTTAAGATTGCATTTATTATGAGATCAGCCGATAAGAGCCTGTGTCTCCTGAGCGATGGCAAGTTCCTCGTTCGTAGGGATAACGACGACCTTAACCTTGGAATCGTCAGCACTGATAACAGCCTCTGTTCTCGTTCCCGTGTTCTTGGAAGGATCGATCCTGGCACCGATGAACTCCAGAGGAGCGATCATCTCTTCACGGATCTTCCATGTGTTCTCGCCGATGCCTGCAGTGAAGACGATAACATCAACTCCGCCCATGGCAGCAGCATAAGAACCGATGATCTTCTGGCCCTGGTATACGAACATATCGAGCGCGAGCTTTGCTCTCTCATTGCCCTCATTGGAAGCCTTCTCGAGATCACGGAAGTCGGAGCCTACGCCGGAGATACCGAGAACGCCGCTCTTCTTGTTAAGGAGCGTGTCCATCTCTTCGGGAGACCATCCTTCCTTCTGCATGATGAAAGGAACGATGGCAGGATCGATATCACCTGTTCTTGTTCCCATGCAGATACCTGCAAGAGGTGTAAGACCCATGGATGTGTCAACGCACTTGCCGTCCTTAACAGCTGCGAATGAAGAACCGTTGCCGAGATGGCATGTGATCATCTTCAGACCCTGCTGGGGGATACCGAGGAATTCGGCAGCACGCTTGGAAACATAGCGGTGGCTTGTTCCGTGGAAGCCGTATCTTCTGATGGAGTACTTCTCATAGTACTCGTAGGGAAGTGCATACATGAATGCCTTGGGCGGCATTGTCTGGTGGAAAGCAGTGTCGAATACTGCAACCTGGGGAGTACCGGCGGGCAGAGCAGCCTCGCATGCCTCGATGCCGATGAGGTTTGCGGGATTATGCAGAGGTCCTAAGGGGAAGCACTCGCGGATAACACGCTTTACATCATCGTTTACGATAACAGACTCGCTGTAGTACTTGCCTGCATGGAGCACTCTGTGGCCGACAGCCGCGATCTCGGATACATCCTTGATCACACCGGTCTCGGGATCTGTGAGCTGTGCGAGAACGAGCTTAACAGCTGTCTTGTGGTCAGGGAGTGCAACATCCTTATTGAGGTCTGCGCTGCTTGTCTTATATGAGAGCTTGCCGTCGATGCCTATCCTGTCGGCATTACCCTTGGCAAGGACTGTTCCGTTATCAATATCAAAGAGCTGGAATTTGCAAGATGAGCTTCCGCAGTTGATTACCAAAATGTTCATTAGAGCACCTCCTGTTATGCCATTGCCTGAGCCTGTACGGCCGTGATAGCGATTACACCGACGATGTCCTTATATGAGCATCCTCTGGACAGGTCATTAACAGGCTTTGCAATGCCCTGACACATAGGTCCGTAAGCTTCTGCCTTTGCAAGTCTCTGTACGAGCTTATATCCGATGTTGCCTGCATCGAGGTCAGGGAAGATAAGAACATTCGCATGACCTGCAACGGATGAACCGGGAGCCTTGGACTCGCCGATTGAAGGAACCATTGCCGCATCCGCCTGGAGCTCGCCGTCGATGGCGAACTGGGGATACTGCTCCTTGGCGAGCTTCGTAGCCTCCACTACCTTTGTAACGTCATCGTGCTTTGCCGAACCCATTGATGAGTGTGACAGCATTGCAACCTGAGCCTTCTTGCCTACGAGAAGCTCGAAAGACTCGGCCGAGGAACCTGCGATCGCGGCAAGCTCCTCAGGGTTGGGATTCTGGTTGAGTCCGCAGTCACCGAATACGAACGTGCCTTCCTCACCGAACTTGCAGTCAGGAACTACCATTACGAAGAAAGCGGATACGAGCTTTGTTCCGGGCTTCGTCTTGATGATCTGAAGAGAAGGTCTCAAAGTGTTTGCCGTCGAGTGGCACGCACCTGATACGATGCCGTCGCCGTCGCCCATCTTGACCATCATGCACGCATAGTACATATAATCGCCGAGCAGTGTCTCCTTTGCCTGCTCAGGTGTCATTCCCTTAGCCTTGCGGAGTTCATAGAATCCGTTAATATACTCTTCTGTCTTACTGTTTGTAAAAGGATCAACGACAGTTGCCTTGGAAATATCCAGGCCTTCGCTGTTCTTGGCAATCTCCTCGGGTGTACCGATGATAACGATATCTGCTATATCGTCTGCCAGTATCTCTGCTGCTGCCTCAAATGTTCTCCTGTCCATTGACTCAGGCAGGATGATCGTCTTCTTGTCGGCCTTTGCACGGGCCTTGATGTCGTCAATAAATGCCATAAGATTACGCCTCGTCTTTATTTATTGTGTTTATAGGAATAAATATACACTAACGATGAGTATACTCTCAAACGCCTGTTATTTCAAACGGAAAACATACCGTTTATTATCAGATATATCTTCAGGTTCTCCTCCCCGTAGAATCTGAACCTGTTGTTCTCATCCCTGAATACAAGGTAAAGCGCCCTGCTCTGCTTGTTCGTGGCAACTCTCGGAGCGATCATGGCACATATATTCCTGTACAGATCCTTATCCTCCTTGTATCTTGCAAGGATCAGCGCGTCACAATAGGAACCGAACAGTTCGGCGCCGCTTGAGACTCCGGTCGTCAGATAATAGTATTCATACAGTATCCCGTCATTTATGAGATTTGCCTTGAACTGATGGTAGACCGGGTCAGGCAGGCTGCCTGTTCCTGCCAGATTCACCATCGTCCTGAGCGATTCGCTTACGGACACCGCGCCTGCTCCGCCTCCGGAATAGATATAGACGATCTCCCCCGCATCCGTCACGGTATAAGCGTATGCATAATACGGGACATCCTGCGATACGAGTGCACCCTGCACAGTCTTGAGCGCCCTGTCATAAGAACCCGCCGGCAGGAGGGAATTCTTCTCGAGATTGGATATAAGTTCGAGATCTATGTCTGAGATCTTCACCCCCGTAAACTCGAAAGGGCTCTCCTCCTGCTCCAGATTCTCCTCCGTCGAAGCGTAGGTTACGCTCTGCAGGTGCTCCGGCCTGATCTCTCCCTGTGCATCAAAAACAATCCCTATGAGAGTCTTTATGTTCTCAAGGTCGTCACTTCCGCCGTATGCACTGTAGTACTCTGTATAAGCTTTGAGGAACATGAGCTCGTCTGAATTGGAATAAGTCACATCCTCAGTGCCGTCTTTGAAAAAAGTGCCTCTGTATGAACCGTCACCGTTACGCAGGTCACGGTTGATCCTCTTGACGAGCCTGACCGCCTCACTTCTCTCACCTGAAGCTATGTATTTGAGGAGCAGCAACGACTGGTCTTTGAGCAGATATTTGCCTGAAGACTCTGCATCCTG
>CADBNJ010000225.1 GCA_902795955.1 Oscillospiraceae bacterium | reverse complement strand
GGTTCTTCACGGAAAGCTTGGGAATAAGTAATTGAAAAAGGAGCATATAAATCCTAAAGTTTAGTTACCAGACAAAAACTGAAAGGATAAGAAATATGCTCCTCAATAAGAATAATACAAAGATTTGTCTGTCTTGCCAACAGTTTAATTGTACAGAATATGAATACAATGAGGCCAAGAGAGAATTAACGTTTAGTTTTCACAGTAAGCAACGGCCGGACGACGTGTTCTGTAGATATTGCGGAAGCGATAGCATCGAGGTCCACGACAATAACACAACAATACTGAAGGATCTTCCGATATGGATCGGTATAAAGCAGTTTATCGCAGTATGGTATCACCGATATAAATGCCGTGACTGTAATCGTGTATTCTCGGAAGATATAGGATTCAAAGATCCTAATGCCAGAGTAACACTCAGAGCAGCAAACGCCATAAGAGGACTTCTTTCATTAGGGCTGTCGATCAGTTCGGTATCCCAATATACGGGAATCCATTGGGATACTATTCGCAAGCTACACACTCATGTTATGGAAGACGCATTGGAGACGAGAGTTAAATTGCTGAAAGAACAAGGTTACAAGCCAACGTATCTTGCAGTAGATGAATTCGCCATACACAAAGGACATACCTACGCAACCTGTGTAATGGATCTTGAGACAGGGGAAGTTCTCTGGGTCGGAAAAGGCAGAGCGACAGAAGATTTCAGGAAGTTCTTCCTTGAATACGATATGGACTATCTCAATAATGTCAGGGCCTTCGCTATGGATATGAATGCATCTTATAACAAGCTCGTGGAGGAATATATGCCGGAAGTAGACATCGTATACGACAGATACCATATGCAGGCGCAATTCGGGAAAGAAGTCCTTGGTGTTGTAAGGCTGAATGAAGCCCGGAAACACAAGGAAGCAGCTCAGGATATAAAAGAGATTCGTTCCGAAGAAACTGATCCTGAAATAAGACGGCACCTGAAGGCAGAATACAGAGAAGAACAAAAGATGTACAGCACCCTTAAGAACTCACGGTGGTCCATCCTTACCAATAGCGAGAACCTTTCTGATAGCAAAAAGACTGCCCTAGATACAATCCTTGAAGAACATAACGATCTTGCTGTCTGCTACGCAATGAAGGAAGAGATGTGCAGGCTCTTTGAACTTAGAGATCCTGAAGAAGCAAGAAACGGATGGATGGCCTGGTTTGAAGCAGCAAAAGAAAGCGGCATAGAGGCATTAGTTCACTTTGCCGAACTTAAGGAGAAACGTCTTGAAGGTCTGATCGCTCATGCTGCTTATCCTATAAGTACCGGCAAACTGGAAGGTCTTAACAATAAGATAAAAGTAGCCAAACGTGTTGGTTATGGTTACCGCAACGATGACTACTTCTTTATTCTTGTGCGTTACATTTCAATGCCGCATAACTTTATGCTAATCCCAAGGAAAACGTGAAGAACCTTTTCTTATTAAGAATAATTGTAAACAAATTGTGTCAGCCTATAGCAAGCGATCATGAGCGTTATTCATCGTAACACAGGAAATCAAGGAGATTATATATCCAGTCATGAACATTGGAGAACACAAATCCCGTCTCCTCTGCTTTGAGCGTATCAAAGGACTGGGTTCCCATTATCCCGTTATACGGTGCCTGATCGCCCTCATCAGTAAGGACTGATTTGCGGCCTGTCTTATGTTCCACGTAATTGATGATCTCGCGCGGCGATATCGTCCCCTTGGAGCTCCCGTTGACCGCACCTGAAATGTTAAGCGGAGCAATGTGCGCAATAAAGCTACCCGCCTCCCTCTCATGCAGGAACGGTATCTGTGAATCAAGATTGTCAACATACATCGGCTTCCCGTTTATAATGTGATCAACATAGAACAGCAAACGGCCGGTATAATCATGTTCCCCTGTAACGACCGGGTATCTTACAAAAGTACAACATGCCGGATCCATGAGCTTAATCGCAGCACACTCCGCCTGCCTCTTACCTTCAGCATAATCCTGAGGTCTGTCGATCCATTTGAGTTCGTAATCCGAGGCATCGAACTCGTCCTCGGTGATATTGGCATGAACCTTTCCGTATACGGCGCAGGACGACATCATTACATATCTGTCAAAATCCACATTATCTGCAACAGATCTCACATCGTTGGAAGCGTACGCCACCTTATCTATTATCACATCGAAATGTTCATACTTAAATGCTGATGCCACCGCTTCAGAATCAGTTCTGTCCACGATAACTGATCTGAGGTCCCCTTTGTACGGAACAGTCATGCGGCCTCTTGTTGCCACCGTCACTTCGTGACCTGCAAACAGCAGATCCCTGACCATGGGACGTCCGAAAAACCTGGTTCCGCCAATAACGAGAATCTTCATAAGATTACCTCCGCAGCTTACGTTATACCCAAAGGTCACAAGTATATTTTATCAAAAAACAAAGCCCCGAAGCAAAAAAACTTCGGGGCATAATACCGGAAATAAAAACTGCTCAGGTAGACTTCCTCTTCCTCTCCTTTGCTACCGGAGGAACGATGGACACATCGTTGCGGATAATGTCAAAAACGAATTCACCGTCACGGTAATCTATGCTGATCTTGGCAACCTTATCAAGGCTTCCGTCAAGGAACATATCAGATAATCTGTCCTCTATATTCGTTCTTATAGCTCTCCTGAGAGGTCTTGCACCAAACTTCTTATCGTAACCGATCTCAGCAAGTCTGTCGCCGCAGGCGTCAGTCATTGATGCTTCGATTCCCTTATCTCTCAGAGAAGCATAAACTTCCTTCATCATGATATCGGCGATCTTACGTATCTCTGCAGTAGACAATTCGGTAAATATGATCGTATCATCAACCCTGTTAAGGAACTCCGGCCTGAATGTCTCCTTGAGAGCAGAATCAACATGCGCCTCAAGAGCTTCCTGGGATCCTGAGTTGAATCCTATGGTTGGAGCCTTGGATGTGCTTCCGGCATTTGAAGTCATTACGATGATGGTATTCTCAAAGTTGACGTGAATACCGTGGCTGTCTGTAAGGCGGCCTTCGTCAAGAAGCTGGAGAAGGAGATTGAACACATCATGATGTGCTTTCTCGATCTCATCGAAGAGGATTACGCAATAAGGCTTCCTTCTTACCTGCTCGGTAAGCTGTCCCGAATCTTCGTGGCCGACATATCCCGGCGGAGATCCGATGAGCTTGCTGATCGAATGAGGCTCCATATACTCGGACATATCTATCCTTATAAGAGCGTCCTCAGTATCGAACAGGACTTCTGCCAATGCCTTAACCAGCTCCGTCTTACCTACGCCCGTAGGACCGACAAATATGAACGACGACGGCTTATGTTTTTTTGTAAAGCCTGATCTTGTACGCCTTACTGCCTTCGCAACTGCCGTAACAGCCTTATCCTGGCCGATGACACGCTCATGTAGTCTCTCTTCAAGGTGCATGAGCTTATCCGTCTCGCTCTCCGAGATGGACTTAACCGGAATTCCGGTCCACATCTCAACGACTCTGGCAATATCCTCGATCTGGATGGGATCAGGCGCGATCTCGCTGTTCAGCGCATCATATTCCTTCTGGAGCTTATCAACGGTTGCTTTAAGTTCAGCAACCTTCTCATACATTGCATCTCTCTCGGAGTCTTCAACGTCATTGACTTTCTCAACGTTCTCTTTATATTCCTCAAGAGCCTCATCAAGTGCCTTGCGGGTATTGGCAAGCTTTACAAGCTTAACATTATTGAGATTTGCCCTTGAACCGGCTTCATCAATAAGGTCGATCGCTTTATCCGGAAGGAATCTGTCGGTTATGTAACGTTTGGAAGCCGTAACGGCAAACTTCAGGACCTCATCGGAATACGATACATTATGATGCTTCTCATAATAATCCTTGATTCCCTTAAGTATCTCAAACGCCTCCTCGGGTGAAGGCTCGTCAAGCATGACCTTCTGGAACCTTCTCTCAAGAGCGGAATCCTTCTCGATCTTCTTGTACTCGCCTGTAGTTGTAGAACCGAGGATCCTCAGTTCTCCCCTTGCCAGTGCCGGCTTCAGGATATTACCTGCATTGGTAGAACCTTCTGCATCACCCGCACCGACTATGGTATGAAGTTCATCTATGACAAGTATAATGTTCTCAGCCTTGATCGCCTCGTTGATAACACCTTTGATACGGGCTTCGAACTGGCCTCTGAACTGTGTGCCCGCAACCATTGCGGGAAGATCAAGCTGCCAAACCTGCATGTTAAGGAGCTTCTCAGGAACTGACCCTTCGACTATCTTATTTGCAAGTCCCTGGGCAACGGCAGTCTTACCGACACCGGGGGCACCGATGAGAACGGGATTATTCTTCGTTCTCCTGTTAAGGATCTGAATGCATCTGTCGATCTCGACATCCCTGCCGATGATCCTGTCTATCTTACCCTGAGCAGCACGCTCCGTAAGATTGGTACCAAATTCGTTCAGATACTTCATGCGTGAATTATTGCGTTTCTTGTCTTTCTTTGAATTAACTCCCTTGGGATCAGCCTCCTCATCAGGTGATTTGGGACCTCCCATGCCGAACATCCTGTTGAAGATATTCCCGAGAGGATTGCTGTTCTTGGCAGGGCCTTCATCAGGGCCGTCAACGGTCTCGTCAGCAACGCCGACATTTGTATTATCCTCATCGAAATCATAAGGTGCATCAAGACTACCACCGTTCATAAGTCCGGACAGCAATGAAGTGGGATCGGAGAAATCCGCAGATCCCATAGTCTCCTCAATCTTGTCTGACAATTCATCTATGTTATTCTCGTCAATCCCTGCGTCTCTGAACATATCGGCGATGCCGCTGATCCTTGCTTTGTAAGCGCACTTCACGCAGAAGCCCTCATCGATCCGCTTGCCGTTCTCATATCTTGTGGTAAAGACTATTGCGTGTCTTTCCTTACACATGCTGCATAATGCCATATATTAATCTACCTCTTTAATCTTTCTGCGAACCTTCGGACCGGTTATGATATCCAAAGCTTCTTCCTCCAGGCGCTCCGTATCAAGGAATTCCGAGATATCGGCATACTGCCCGTTCTTTTTGGCCGCTGCAAGTACAGGCTTCAGGAATTGACCCGTAAAGGAACCCTTAACTTTACTTACAGCTTCAGGGGTGCCTGTCGCTATGACTTCTCCGCCTCTGACGCCGCTGTCAGGGCCGAGATCTATTATGTTATCAGCCACCTTGATCACATCGAGATTATGCTCGATGACCACAACGGTATTCTTATTTTGAGTTAGACGCTCCAAAATGTCAACCAGCTTGTGAACGTCAGCAATATGAAGACCCGTGGTGGGTTCATCTAATATATATAACGTTTTCCCTGTAGATTTTCTCGACAATTCTGAGGCAAGTTTGATCCTCTGTGCTTCTCCTCCCGACAGAGTCGTTGAAGGCTGACCGAGTTTGATATATCCGAGGCCTACATCCTGGAGTGTTCTGACCATCTTGAATATCTTCGGCTGGCTCTTGAAGAATTCGCAGGCCTCATCGACTGTCATTTCGAGAATGTCGGAAATGGTCTTGCCATCGTAAGTAACGGATAAAGTCTCGCGGTTATAACGCTTGCCTTTGCAGACGTCACATTTGACGTAGATGTCCGGCAGGAAATGCATCTCTATCTTGTTGACGCCGTCTCCGCCGCACGCTTCGCATCTTCCGCCCTTGACGTTAAAGGAGAATCTTCCGGCCTGATACCCTCTCATCTTGGCATCGGGAGTAGCCGCATAAAGCTTACGTATATCATCAAACACCCCGATATACGTAGCAGGATTGCTCCTGGGAGTTCTTCCTATTGGGGCCTGATCGATCACGATTATCTTATCCAGCTTGCTATATCCCGTGATCGATTCACACTTGATGCGCTGTTTCCTTGCTCCGTTAAGCTTGTGAGACAGGAAAGGAACAAGTGTTGAATTGATAAGAGATGATTTGCCGGAACCTGACACACCGGTTATGCATGTGAAGAGTCCCAGAGGAATATCAACATCGATATTCTTAAGATTATTAATGCATGCGCCTTTGATCTGAAGATGATCTGCTCCGGGCTTACGTCTGTTGGACGGAACGGGTATGAACTTCTTACCGCTTAAATACTGACCTGTAACGGATTCCCTGCATCTGATGATATCGTCCACAGTCCCCTGAGCAACAACCTGACCGCCGTGAAGACCTGCAAGAGGACCGATATCAATAAGGTGATCGGCTGCTCTCATGGTCTCCTCATCGTGTTCTACGACAATCACCGAATTGCCCATATCTCTCAGCATAGTAAGAGTGTTTATCAGCTTCTCGTTATCACGCTGATGCAGTCCTATCGACGGTTCATCAAGAATATACAGCACTCCCTGCAGTCCTGAACCTATCTGCGTGGCAAGACGTATTCTCTGCGCTTCCCCGCCTGACAGCGTTGATGCACTGCGCGACAGAGTCATATAATCCAGTCCGACATTGTACAGGAAGCCCAGCCTTGCCTTGATCTCGGCAAGGATCGGCGCTGATATCTCCTGATCACGTCCGTCCAGCTTAAGATCATTAAAGAACTCTATCATCTTAACAACGGACATATCAGACAGTTCACTGATATTGATCCCGCCAAGCTTAACGGCCAGGCTCTCTTTGTTAAGTCTGGCTCCTCCGCAGTCCGGACAGACATCGATACTCATGTACTTCTCGTAGCTGGCCCGCATCTCCTCGCTGCCTGATTCCCTGTATCGTCTCAGCACACTGGGCACAACGCCTTCCCAGGCGGAATAATAATCCTTATCGCGGGAATATACGCTGTTAGAGGTATCTATCTTCATCTTCTCCCCGTTGTTGCCGTACATGATTATGTCCTGATGTTTCTTATCAAGCTCGTTATAGGGCGTATCCAGCGAGAACCCGTATTTCTCGGACAGCGCTACGATAAAGCTTCTTCCCCAGCTCTTCGGATCATCGAAATTCCATCCTGCAGTTCTCACCGCACCTTCATTTATGGATTTACTTGGATCTTGTACGCAAAGCTCAGGATCAACATTAATAAGTGTTCCAATACCCGAACACCTCTGACATGCACCATAAGCATTATTGAATGAGAAGCTCCTGGTATTTATCTCATGGAAAGATCTTCCGCAATTTGGACAAGTAGTCTTCTGAGAAAAGAGTTTTGTGAATGTCTCGCGTTCACCGTTCTCCTTCTCAACCTGAAATTCAATATTGAGAAGCCCGTCGCCGACGGCGAGTGCGGTCTCACACGAATCATTGAGTCTCATGAGATTAGAAGGTCGTAATACAAGCCTGTCGATGACGACGTCGATCTCGTGCTTCTTATTCTTATCAAGCTTAATGTCTTCATCAAGTCCTAATGTATCGCCGTCGATCCTGACACGTGCAAAGCCCTTCTTACGCCATTCATCAAGGAGCTTAGTGAACTCTCCCTTCTTCCCCCTTACTGCAGGTGCGGAAATGACAAGCCTGGTCCCCTCGGGATATGAAGTGATCGAATTGATTATCTGGTCAATGCTCTGGGGCGCGATGGGGCTGCCGCAGTCACAGCAGTACTGCTTGCCGACCCTGGCATAAAGAAGCCTGAAATAATCATGGATCTCGGTAACGGTACCGACGGTAGATCTCGGGTTGGCAACAGTGGATTTCTGATCAATGGAGATGGCAGGAGACAGACCTTCGATACTGTCAACATCAGGCTTCTCGAGCTGCCCCAGGAACATCCTGGCATATGAAGACAGTGACTCCACATATCTTCTCTGCCCCTCCGCGTATATCGTATCGAAAGCAAGCGAACTCTTACCCGAACCTGACAGACCGGTCATGACGACAAGTTTATTACGGGGAATATCAATATCGATATTCTTGAGATTATGCTCCCTGGCCCCTCTGATCTTAATATATCTGTTATCGTCCATAATATCGCTGTTAATAAAAAATCTCCCGCCCGATGAGCAGGAGATCTGTTGGTGACCCCAAGGGGACTCGAACCCCTGATTGCGCCGTGAGAGGGCGCCGTCTTAACCGCTTGACCATGGGGCCGTTTGGCTCGCC
>CADBNJ010000224.1 GCA_902795955.1 Oscillospiraceae bacterium | reverse complement strand
TCAACAAATATGGCCTGCCTTACGGATTCTATCTTCGTCGGCGCCTTCTTGGCTGATGTTCCCGCTACGATCCTGCTGCCGTTGATGAGAAGTCCGTCATCAATGATGTAATAGATCTCATTATCGCCCGCGACCTTAATGGCGCGTGTGCTCTTGCCTGTGCCTGACTGACCGACAAAGGCAACAACGGCGATGTTGGACAGAGCTTCGCGGGTCAGCTGTTCGCTGGCAAGTATCTTCTCGACATTACGTTCCGTGTCACCCGAGACGATACTGTTGATTATTCCCGTTCTCTCGAATCTTCTGAGCGTATCACGCAATTCCGGCAGGAGCGCACGGCGGCTGGCTGCAACAGATTCCTTGCCTTCTGCTGCGGTATTGTCGTGCACCTGCTTGTTGTCAGATGAATTGGTCATTAGTTATCCCAGCTGTGATAATACTCCTGAATGTCTTCGTTCTCTTCCATCATCTCGAACATCTTCTCAAGAGCTGCGACAGTCTCTTCATCCGTTACGGAAGTGAGAGTAGTAGCGACAGGGCCGAGGCTTGAATCGACGAAAGTATATCCTTTTGCCTCCAGGGCATCCTTAACATCATAGTAGCTGTCGGGATCAGTCACCACTTCATAGTATTCCTCTTCGGCATCAAAATCTGACGCTCCGCACTCAAGGCTGTCGAGCATAACCTGATCCTCATCCTCAAAGTCCTCTCTCGAGATAAGGATCGATCCCTTCTCCTCAAAAAGGAAGGAGACACTGCCGGAGACGCCCATATTGCCGCCGTTCTTATCGAAAATGTGTCTCAGATCGGCTGCCGTTCTGTTACGGTTGTTGGTAAGCGTTCTTACCATTACCGCAACACCGCCGGGACCGTAGCCTTCGTATGTGATCTCTTCATAATCGTCGCCTTCGCCGGCACCGGCTGCCTTCTTGATCGCCCTGTTGATATTGTCGTTAGGCATATTGGCCGCCTTGGCCTTCGAAATGATATCCTTAAGCCTCGAGTTGCCGTCCGGATCAGGGCCGCCTGCCTTGACTGCAACGGCTATATCCTTTGCTATCTTGGTAAATACAGCTCCCTTCGCTGCATCTGACGCTTCCTTCTTACGACGGATGTTGCTCCATTTGGAGTGACCTGACATATAAATACCTCCTAAATTAAATCATTTTATGTACATATAGATTATATGCGCGGCAGACAATAACTGCAGTGCACATACCGTGATGATGCCGGCATACCTGTCATGTTTGCCGGACTTCAGCAATGTGCGCATGACCGCATAAGCCGCGGCAAAAATGCCGTATTCTATCCACCTGTTGGCGAACATGAAGTAGAAACCGTACAAAGGGATCACGCAAACGGACAGATCAAGGCAAAGGTCGTTCCTTGTATACTGTCTGCGCGATATCTTAAACAGAACGAAAGTGATCACTATGACTGCCGCCAAACGCAGAACGGCAAGTCCGAGATCCGTAAACAGATCAGCGATATTGATCCCGGGACTTGACGGATCTATCGTCTGCATGAACAGATGCGGAAGAGTATAGGACAGAAGGCAGAAGATGCCGGACCATACGGCAGTTCCCGCAAATCCTTTGCCGGTGTCATAATATATCATCATTGCGGATACTGCAGAAGAGATACACAATACATATGTAATAAAGTAGAGCATGAAGAATGTGTAGAGGTTGTATCCGGGATTTACGATCGCCGGAGAAGCATATTTGAAGACTCCGAGCGATGCGATCAGAAAGCAGATTCCCGTAAAGCTCTCGATCTTTGTATATCTCGAAGCTATCGGTGCACCGCAGTATCTGCACTTGCCCTTCAGTGTAGCCCAGCTGATTATGGGAATGAGATCCTTTGCGGCAAGATTGTGACCGCATGTCATGCACATGGAGTGTCCTTTAACTACGGTCCTTCCTGCAGGAAGCCTGTAAATGACAACATTGAGGAAGCTTCCGATGACCACCCCAAAGATGCCTGATACCACGATAAAATAGATCCAAAGAAATAATTCCAAAGAGAACACCTCCGTAAACTAACAGTAATATAACATAAACGCGTTTTTATTAAAACAAGGTAATTTGTAACCAAATTTGATGGTCAAATATCATAAATAATCTTGTTTTTTGTGACATATTGTTATATAGTTTGATAAATATTAGGCTCGATTAGTGTGCATAGGTGTCGCTTTTGATCACCTGTGTGCTGTATCCGCCTTCTATAACAGGCGTCTCGCCTTGAATCGGGAGGAAATATGAAGAGATTAGGTGATATCCTTATCGAGAGCGGCTTCCTGTCGGCTGCAGAGTTATCTGAAGCATTGACTAATTCCAAGGAGACCGGCAAGAGACTCGGTGAGGTAATTGTCGAGATGGGCTTAATGTCGGAGTTTGACATTCTCCGTGCCGTGTCCAGCCAGTATGATTATCCTATCATTGACCTGACCAGCATCGACATTGACCCCAAAGCAACAGCATTGTTTGATGAGAAGTACTGCGTGGATAACTGCGTGCTTCCGATCGGATTTGACGGTGACAACCTGGTTGTTGCCATTGATGACCCTATGAACATCCTTACCATGGATGATCTTGCTTTCAGATCCGGATATAACGTCACACCGATGCTTGCGACAAAGACTTCGATCCTCGATGCCGTCAAGGTTAATTACGGTAAAGAGCAGGCCGCACAGGCGGCGGAAGAACTCGGCATCGACATGTCTTCCGATCTTGACGGTCTTGATTCCGAGTTGTCGGAAGCAGTTAACTCCGCACCTGTTGTTAAGCTCGTTAACTCAATGATCGACTATGCTATCAGGGCAGGTTCTTCGGATATTCATATCGAGCCTATGGAGGACCGTGTCCGTGTCAGAATAAGAATCGACGGCGTCATGCAGGAAGTCATGAGCAACCCTCTGGCCGCTAAGGATGCCATCACCACCCGTATCAAGATTCTCGGCGGTATGAACATCGCCGAGAAGCGTATCCCTCAGGACGGCCGTATCAGAACGGAGATCAACGGCGAACCTGTGGACATGCGTGTATCCATACTTCCGTGTATCACGGGTGAGAAGACGGTTATCCGTATCCTTGCCAAGAACGACGGCAACCTCAACCGTAAATTCCTCGGTATCAGCGATCACAACAACGCACTTATCGATAAGATAATTAAGGTGCCGCAGGGCGTTTGTCTTGTATCAGGACCTACAGGTTCAGGTAAGACGACGACCCTTTACACGATCCTTTCCGAGAAGAATACCCCCGAAGTTAATATCATCACAGTAGAAGACCCTGTCGAGATCAGGATCCCAGGACTTAACCAGGTACAGGTTAACGCAAAGGCGGGAATGACGTTCGCAAGCGGTCTCCGTTCTATTCTGCGTCAGGACCCTGATATAGTCCTCGTCGGTGAGATCCGTGACGGCGAGACCGCCGAGATCGCGATGAGAGCTGCAATTAC
>CADBNJ010000223.1 GCA_902795955.1 Oscillospiraceae bacterium | reverse complement strand
GTATATCAACTCGCCCGATTCGCTGGTCTACAAGAAGCAGAATCATCTTTATGCGCTGAACTTTGCCAAGAAGGAACGCTCCAAGCAGCTGATAATAGTCGAAGGCTACATGGATGCCATCGCGATGCATCAGGCAGGGGTGAAGAATACCGTGGCGTCGCTCGGTACGGCTTTCACCGATTCGCAGCTCAAGATGTGCGCGCGTTATGCGGAAGAAGTCATCTTCTTCTTTGATTCGGATAACGCGGGACAGATGGCGGCGCTTCGGGCTATCAGGATGATGCTCGGATACCTAAGGAAGATGACGGGACTTGCGATCAAGATCAAGATCGCCAAGGTGCCGGGAGGCAAGGACCCTGATGAGTTCATCAAGACTTACGGATCCGAGGAGTTCGTCAAGGTCGTCAAGAATGCCAAGTATGTCGACCAGTATCTGACGGACCGCGCGTACGATGACAACTATACCGACGGAGCAGGTCTCGACATAGAGCGTTATCAGGACGATATATGCCTCTACGGATCTCTCCTTAACGATGAGATCAAGAGGTCCAAGATGGCGGCAAATGCATCCGTTTATCTCAAGGCGAAGCCGGAACTCATACTGAATAAGATGAACGACATGGCCAAGAACGATGTGCTTCAGGAACAGCGTATAAATGAACGCGAGAACAGGAAGCAGATCCGCGAGGACATCACATCGCGCAATGAACAGTACGAGGAGGTCCCTCAGTATCAGGGCTCTGACGAAGGCTATGAGAGGGAACTTAACCTTCTTGCTCTGGCGGTGTACCTCAAGGGAGACCTTACGACCAGTCCCAAGATCGCCAAGGAGGATATCCTCCGCACCGGCGACTTTGCGAACTATAAGATCAAGGATGTGTGCAGGTACTTCCTCGAGAACTATACGGAAGGCAAGGGCGTCAATCCCGCGCAGCTCGTCGAGGTGCTTAAGAACTATACGATCAACGGTGAGCCGGCCGAGAATCTGTTCTTCGCGTACTATGACAAGGTGGAGCGCATGCGCGACGTGAATGTCGTTACAGATGTTTATCTGAAGACTCTGTACAAGATAAGGCTGGAGTTCTGCAGGCAGCATTCCAGGGAGCTGTACAGCAGGCTCGGCGGTGCCAAGGGTGAGGAGCGTGAGAAGATCACGAACGAGCTGCGCAAGCTCGATTATTACTCCGATCTGATACGTAAGAGGAGTGAACAGCTGTGAAGAATGATCTTACGGTAAGGCTCAGGCTCATAGCCGATCTGTCACGCAATTATGCAGTTCCGGAATCGCGGATAATAGATGTCGGATCCGATCACGGTATGCTGCCTGTATATTGTCTTAAGAACGGTATATTCGGGCGGGCGGTCCTTACGGATATCAATGAAGCTCCTGCGGCAAGATCTGCTTCTGCGGTCGCTGACAACTGCCTGAGTGACAGGGCGGAAGTCATCTGCACGGACGGGCTTGACGGTGTAGAGCTGTGCAGGAACGATGTGGTCGTGATGGCAGGTCTCGGAGGCAACAACATAAGGGATATCATTGCCAGGCTCATAACGCGTGACGGGGATATCCTGAAGGATGTGACATTCATTCTCCAGCCCCAGAAGAGCATACCCGAACTTCGGGAATATCTGGCTGTCAGCGGATTTGACATAGATGACGAGGAATGCTGCTTTGAGTCGGGTTTTTATTACTGCGTTTTATGTGTAAAATATACGGGTAAGCCCCGCGGACTTACGGACCGCGAGATCTATTACGGTCCGGTGATGCTGAAGAAGTTCGGAGAGAGGCGGGAATATAAGGAATTCCTTGACCGCGTGTACGGCGTGCGGGCAAGAGGCGATAAGAGGATAGCAAAAGTTCTGGAGGAGCCATATGAGCAAAGTAACAGTTGATGACATTGCACTTTTTCTTGAAGAGATATTTCCTTTGGAGAACAGTGAGGAATATGATAACTGCGGACTGATAGCAGGCGACAGGGAGCAGACGGTCAAGACTTGCGTTCTGTCTCTTGATACCACGGCCAAGGCAGTGGCGTGCGCGGTGAAGAATAAGGCAGAGATGCTGATATCGCACCATCCCCTGATATTCGGAGGGATCCTGTCAGTTACGGGGGATGATTACAAGGGAAGACTCCTGCGCGACATGATAAAGCATGACATCTCGAACTATGCATGTCATACCAATCTTGACATGACTGATAATTACGGTAACTACGCCATTGCGGAAGCGCTGTGCGGCGTGGAGATCAAGCCGCTGGAAGGATGTTCGTGCGGCGTTGTCTGCGAGCAGGGGTATATCAATTACATGAACCTCGGTCAGTTCATCAAATATGTGGAGAACAACCTTAATTCGAGCGGATGCATTTCGATATGCGACGGCGAAAGGAAGGTGTCCAGGATCTTC